>CAZGJP010000191.1:0-5550 GCA_964526605.1 uncultured Lentisphaera sp. | reverse complement strand
TCTTCTGCGATTCCAGCGCGACGATTTCCTTCGCGGAGTCCCCGGCTATTTCCTGGGCGAGTTCGTCGCCCTCGAGGAGCTTGATCGACAGCCAGCGTCGGTCAACGGAATTCTTCTCCGCCACGCCGGCGATTTTTTCCGAGATCGCCCGGATGGCGCTTTCGACAGGCTCGTCGTATTCGACATGGGCCGAAGAAATGCATCGCGATTCGAGGGCGGCGTCTATTCCGGCGAGCAGATTCTTCATCCCCTCGCCACGGCTCGCCGCGATCGGGACTACAGGACAGCCGAGATGTCTTGACAAATGCTCGGTCTCTATCCTGATCCTGCGCCGCCTGACAATGTCCATCATGTTGAGCGCAACGAGCACTGGTGCCTTTATCTCGATGAGTTGCGTGGTCAGATAGAGGTTGCGCTCAAGATTCGTCGCGTCGACGATATTCACGACCAGATCGGGTTTTTCACGGAGAACGAAGTTCCGCGCCACCTTCTCGTCGGGGGAAGACGCCGAAAACGAATAGATGCCGGGCAGGTCGACGACGCATATTTCCTTGCCAGCGCTCCTGTAGGAGCCCTCTTTCTTCTCCACCGTGACCCCGGGCCAGTTGCCCACCCGCTGGTCCGAGCCGGTGAGGGCGTTGAAAAGGGTCGTCTTGCCGCTGTTCGGATTTCCGGCCAGCGCTATCGTGAACTTCTTCATGCGCGGATCTCCTCCACCTCGATCATGTCGGCCTCGTCCTTCCGCAGCGAAACATTGGTTTGGCCGACCCTGATCTCGATCGGATCGCCGAGAGGGGCGGCCCTGAGCACGCTAAGCTCCATCCCCTTCGAGAACCCCATCGAAAGGAGCTTCTGCCTGTATTGTCTCCCGGACTGCGCAAAGGCCGTCAGCCTCACCTTCGCGCCCGCTTTGCAGTCACGCAATTTCATTTTTCCTCCTATTGTTGAAGCGGAGATAAGAATTTTAGGCTAAACTAAATAACTGGACAAAAAAAATCAGCCCGTTCTCATAGTTGTTCGACCTCTATCTTCGCCGCCTCGTCCTTTCTCAGCGACAGATGGTAGCCCCTCACCTTTATGTCGAAGGGATCTCCTAGCGGGGCGACGCGCTCGATTTCCACCACCGCTCCGGAGATCACCCCCATTTCGACCAGCCTCCTTCTCGAGTCGCCCGTGTTCCTGAGCGCAAGCACCTTGCCTTTCTCCCCCGCTTTCATGTCCCCGAGCCTCGCCCTGCGTCCGGGGGCGCATCCACGCCTGTTCGCGTCCTTCACCTCGTCCAGAATCGCGGACAGGCATTTCTCGCATTTCTCCTTGAACACTCCATGCTCGCATTTTTCGCAGGAGGAGGATATCCAGGAGGTGAACGAAGCCGGGCAGCGCTCAAAGAACTCGGCGAAACGCACGAGCCGCTCGAAGACTACGGGGGGCACGGAATGCTCCATCCTGCATGCGGCCTCGTCGGCCTCTCTTTCAGGCACGGAGAGGACCTTCACGAAGAAATCCCTCAAAACCTCGTGCCTGCGGATGACGTCCAGCGCCGCCTTCCTGCCCTCGGGGGTCAGCGTGATGACATCGTGCGGAGAGTAGTTTATCATGTTCTTGTCGCTGAGCGTCCTGAGGGCGCCGGTGACCGACGCGTTGCTCACTTTAAGGCTTCTGGCGATGTCCTTCGGACGGACGGCCTCCTTGCGGGCGATAGTCTGGAATATCGCCTCGAGGTAGTCCTCCATGCTGGACGTGAGTCCGACAGACCCGATGTTCATTTCCCATCCCCCTTTGACGGTTTCCAAAAAGGCGTTCTTGAGGAAAGCGTTGTTTTAGTTTGGCCTAAGAATTTACAGTCTAATTAAAGCATGTCAAGCGCGACAAGATTTCTTTGTCTGATTTTCTTCAACGAGGAAACGGAGTCAAGGAGGGAATATTCACCACGAAGACGAAAGGGGCACAAAGTTTGGCCACCAAGCATTTACGACGTTTACGGCGGCAAACTCATCGCCTCGGACTTTTCTTTCTTTCCTTATGTTGGCTCTTTGTGCAAAACAACCCGCGAACTAGCCGGCGTCTTCAATGTGGAATCAGTTACCAATGCTTTTTTCGAGGATTTTCATATTCTCCCCCATGGTCCTTTCGTAGTGGTCGAGGGTGGCGTCTTCGGGGCCTGAGGCGGCGGGATCGAGCTTGATATGTGGCACGCCGGTCTCCTTCGAGATGGTCTTCGGCATCTTGTCCGGATATTGCGGCTCGGAGACGATTGCTCCAGGTTTTTCATCCTTGATTTTTTTTATGAGTTGCAATGTTTCCGCCGCAGATGGCTCCTGTCCGTGCGCCTGCATGGTTGCGATTATCGCAAGGCCGATGTCTCTTGCGAGGTAGTCGAATATACCATGCGGCTGGACTATCTTCCTGTTCTTGAGGTTTTTCACTGCGTCACTCATTTCGTCTGCGAGTTTGTCCAGTTTGTCCGAATATTCCTTCCCGTTTTTGAGGTAGATTGCGGCATTTGCCGGATCCGCCTTTGCGAGGCCATCCGCGATGTTCATCGCCATTTTCGCGGCCATCCGGGGACTCGCGAAGATGTGCGGATTCATGGCCGAGTGGTGCTCATGCCCGGCGTGTCCGTGATCAGTGTGGTCGCATGAATCGGTATATTCGATAGTATCCTTGATACCGGCGGAGCTGTCAATGAGTATGATTTTCTCGTTGGCCTTTTTCACCGGCGCGCCGAGGAACTCCTCCATCCCGAGTCCGTTGATTACGAGCATGTCGGCCTTCGCCAGCTTCATCATGTCCTGTGGAGACAATGCGTAGTCGTGCGGACATCCGAGCTGGGCGGGCAGCAGCAAGGAGAGTTCCGCACCGCTGTCCTTCGCCACATTGCGGACGATCTGATGGACCGGAAACGTGGTCGCGAGAATCCTCTTTCCACCCGTGGCGGCGATGGCTGGGGGAGTTGGGAAAATTGAAATGAGAAATAGTGCCGAGACTAGGATGGCCGCGATTCGCACAGTCTTCATTGATTCCTCCACTTTTTATTCTACAGAAACATTTTCCGATGAAATTTCAAGACTTCCTTCGCTTGACTTGCGCCCAAGGGAAAGATTTTCTGAGGCCTCTTATCCTGTCCGCGTCCTTGCGGCGGGGATGTCCGGAATTTCCGAACCTGAGAGTCTGGTAGGATTCCGAGAAGGAGGCGAGAGGCTCGGCAATCGCAGGGAATCCGCCTGCGACCCTTGATATCCATTCGGAGATGGTCTCCGAAGCTTCTCTCTTGATTCCGCTCCTGGCGGCGAGCTTTCTCTCGAAGGCGGCGAACTCGTCGGCGAGGGCGAGGGTCTCGTCGGATATCTTCCAGAATCCCCTCCTTCTCCGCCTTCCACTGATTTTCTTCAGCAGGAAGAAGAGTAGGGATGCGATTGCGAGCAGGGGGCCGCGCAGGGGATGCCATACCACGTCCCTGAACACCTCGTAGATGGAGACGAGTATCGCGAGCACGGCCTTGGCGAAGAATCCCCGCCTGACATCCGTGAGCAGCGTCTGGAGCAGCTTGTAGAAGTAGTCCGAGTATGACTTGAAGAAGCCCCATTTCGCCGCCGATGAGCCGCTGGGTATGCCGTCTTCAGGAGTCGCCTCCAGAAGCATCCATCGGCCCCGATCCCTGAGATACACCTCGGCCCAAGCGTGGGCGTTGTCCAGCCTCGATACGTAGTAGGAGCCCACGGGATGCTTCTCGAAGCAGAGGAATCCGGTGACGTATCTCGCCGGCATGCCGAGCCTGCGCGAGATCAGGACCGCCGACGATGCGAAGAGTTCGCAATGGCCTTTTTTCCCCCGGAATAAGGTATCGAGCGGCTCGTCGTCGCGCGGATCCATCGAGAAGTCGAGGCGGTATTTGAAGTTCGAGATGAAATGCTCCCTGATCTTCTCCGCCTTCGCGGCGTCGTCCATGGACGCGATATTGTCTCCGGCGAATATCTCCGCGATCTTCGCATCGGCCAGCGGCAGGACGTTCTCCGGGACGGCCATGTGGACGGAGAGTTCCTCCTCGCCAGACGTGCCGGGCGCGTTGTATGCGGAATTCGCATCGTGCGACTTCGTGAAGACCGTATATCCTCCGTCCTTTTCCCACTCTTCCGGCGACAGTGTCCCGTTTCTGTTCCATGACAGTCTTTCGGCGACGAGCTCGATCTGTTCGTAGTTTCCGGGCGCGAGGAGGATGTCCGTCTTGAAGTCGCCTGAGTATATGAATTCGGTCTTTGTCGGATATTGCATGGCCCGGTCGCCCAGGAAGTATGTGCGGTAGACGAGGATGCCCTCGTATGATCTGGAGTTGAGCTTGCGCGACTCCATGGATGCAGGCAGCCAGTTTCCCGAGCTGTAGTGGTCGTAGACGCGGCCCCTGAGGTATCCTGGCGGCCCCTTGGACGACGCCCTCAGGATGATCTGTTCGCGGGACTGCATGAACTGCTCCCTCATCGGCTTGCGCAGGTCTATGCTCCTGGATGACATGTAGTTCGCGCCCCTGCGGACCCCCCTCATGCTGTATCTGACGAAGAATCCCTCGAGCTTTCTGATGTTCGCCTCGAACACGTCGTAGAACTTCATCGAGGAGAGGAGCAATGCGGCGCTGCAGACCAGCGCGATGGATATGGCCGCCCATTTCGTCAGCATCGGGCCGCCGCCTGTCTTTCTGCCGGGCCGGGGTTTTCCGTAGGAGCTTACGGCGACCAGGAGCACGAGCTGGGCCATCATCGCAGCCATGAATAGTTTGTCCTGAGTCCTCCCGGAGAAGCTGAAGAAGGGCAGCTTCGTCGCCGTGTCGCCGCCTTTCTGTATGTCGGCGGTGAGCAGCAGCAGCACGATTGAAATCGCAGAGACAAGCCCCGGTATGTGCATGTTGAACTCGAAGAAGGTGATGAACGCGCAGAAGTATATGAGGAATGGCGCGGACACGTTGATGAATAGGATTTCGCCCACGAGCATGAACTTGTCGCGGTCCATCGGGAAGAGAAGGTCGAGTATCACGGCCATGGTCAGGGAAAGCACTATGCTGTATATGACGGACCTGTCGTTGTATCTGACCCTGAAGGGGAGGAAGAGGGAGAGGGCCAGCAGGCACGAACTCGCGACGAATATGTATGGAAGCCCTATCGAGACGGAGAATATGTATGAGGAGCACGAGAGCATCGCCGCCGACGCGAGGACGAAGAGTCTGGGTTGGCGGGCCGTCATATGCTCCTGACCTCCCCGTTGAGGATGCTCTTCTCGGAACAGCATGCGAACGATGCCGGAATGTCTCCGGAGGGCTCCGATATGACGACCGTCTTCATCTCGATTCCATTATCGGAGAGCAGCCGCCAGAGGCGCATGCGCGGCTCGTCCCATTCGAGCAGTATCAGAATCACGCTGCCGACGCTGGAGAGTATCTCGAGCACGTCGTTGGTCAGCTCCGAGACCGGCTCCCTGGCGTCAGGCTCCATGCAGGATATCACGTCGAGCAGATAGTCGAACTTGCGGCGGCTGCGCCCACCCTCGAGATGATAGACGTCC
>CAZGJP010000190.1:0-5557 GCA_964526605.1 uncultured Lentisphaera sp. | reverse complement strand
ATCGTCGTCCTTCTCCTCCTCCTCGACGACTATCCTGATTTCTCCGGAGGGAGTCTCAACGCCTTTCTCCTCCGCGGACGGGGTTTCCGTTTTTGTGCTTCCGCGATCCGGCCCGGCCGGTTCGGGAGCTGGCTCCTGCGACAACAACGGGATGGCGGCGCAATGCGCGGCGAGAATCAAGGCGGACAATATGCGCTTCATGTCCTCTCCAGACTTTGCGAGAGCTCCTTGTCCGCGGCGAGCACCTTGGCCTTCTGCCTCTCCCTGTAGTCCTTCAGCCTGGCCGAGAGTCCGGAATCGGATGTTGCTATGATGGAGACGGCAAGTAGCGCGGCGTTCTGGGCGCCGGCCTTTCCGGCGCTGACCACCGCGACTGGTATTCCGGGAGGCATCTGTACCATGGACAGAAGGGAGTCTATTCCGATGAACGGCTCCGACGCGATTGGAATTCCTATGACAGGCAGCGTGGTGAACGCGGCCACCACTCCGGCAAGATGCGCGGCCATTCCGGCGGCGCAGATGAAGACTTTTATCCCCCTTCTCTCGGCGCTCCTTGCGAATTCGGCGGCCTCCTCCGGCGTCCTGTGCGCGGAGAGCACCCGTCCTTCGAACCCGATCCCGAATTCCTTCAGCGTCTCGAAGCATTTCTCCAGGACCGGCAGATCGCTTTTGCTTCCCATCAGAACTGCAACCTTCGCGCCCATCTTCATTCCTCCCGGGTTGAACTTCTCGCAATCAATGAAGGGAAAATAATTTAGCCGACATTTCCTTTTAATCAAGACCGGTGGTGTTTGCGCGCCAGCGCCGCCAGAGGAGAAATATCCAATGCCGGCTGTGATTTCATGGATCAGGAGCTATTGTTAGTCATCGGTTCGGACATTCCCCAAACCAATTCGCCGACACCTATGCTGAAGGAGACGATCGCACAAATCCGCGTCGATTCGCGGCATCTCGCCGCCCTGCTCTGCCTGCTGGCCTTGATCCCACTGATGCGCCTGCGGACCTATCACGAACCGCTGGAGCGCGACATCGGCATCTATGCCGTAGCGGCGAACGAGATCATCCATGGGAGAATTCTCTACAAGGACCTGTGGGACACCAAGCCGCCGGGCATCTACCTGACCTACGCCGCCGCCCAGCTCGTGGCCGGATACGGCGACTTCCACGTCTATCTCCTCAACGTCGCCGGCGCCTGGCTTCTGCTTCTGGGCATCTACTCCTCGGCGAGAGTCTGCTCCGGTCCCCGGGCGGGACTGTGGTCGGCCTTTTTCTATGCGATAGTCTCCGGCGACATCCTTCTCCAGGCGAACCAGCCCAATTCCGAGCTCTTCATCAACGCCCTGCTGTCCTGGACGTTCTTCGCGTCGGTTCTCGCGGCGAGGACGCGGGACATGCGCTTCTTCATCATGGCCGGTTTTCTCTCCGGGATGGCGAGCCTCTTCAAGCAGTTCGCCCTGCTCCCGCTATTCATGATGGCCTGCGCCTCCCTGCTGACGCGGGATGGACGCTGCATCAGGACGTGGCTAGGCTACTTGCTTTCTTCCGCGGCCGCGGCCGCATGCTGGCTTCCTGTCGCAGCGTATTTCTCCTTGCACGGGGCGCTTGACGACTTCGTCCACATGAACTTCGAATATCCGTTCTTCTACGCGGGGCTTGATGGAGGCGGCATGTCCCCGCCGGGAAAACTGCTCTTCATGTGCAGGCACTTCAAGGCGCTTTTCATCGACAGCATGTGGAGCATCCTGCCCCTGCTCCTCGCGGCTTTCGCCGGCGTTGCCTTCACCAGGCGTGGCCGAACGCGGTGGATGCCATGGATCGCATTCCTCATCTCGGCGCTGGCCATGATCATCCTCCCATGGAAATTCTATCCGCACTACTACCAGCTCATGCTACCTGCGGCATGCATCGGAGCAGGCTGGGCCCTGGCGGACTTGTCCGACTATGGAATCGCAAATGTCCCGGGGCGATGGAGGAGGTCGGACATCGCGTGCGCCGCATTGTCCATTCTCCTGCTGGCAATACAGATTCCCGCCTACTTCATGCCCTCGGAATGGTGGTCCCAGCGCAAATACGGGGCCTTGTTCATCTACTGCCGCGAGATCGGGAGGGAGATAGCCGATGCGACGAAGGAGGATGAGAGATTCTTCCAGTGGGGCTACGAGGGGTCGCTATACTACTACGCGAAACGCCGCCCGGCGACAGGCAGATTCTTCAACGCCCCGTTCCTGTTCGGAGAAAGAAGGGGCGAATGCATCGCGGCCACCATCCGCGAATTCGAGGAGTCGCCGCCAGCCTTGGTCGTCCTTCCGGGCGCCTTCTCCAAGGACCATCCACTGATGGAATGGATACTTGCCCGCTACGAGCCCCTCGGAAGCGCGGAGGAAAGACGAAGACTGGAACAGGCAATGGCCGCGAAGAACGCCGAACTCTGCGGGGATATCAGGCCCCTCGCCTTCCAGAACCCCCCAGTCCCGCCAATGCATTTCTACATCAGAAAATCCACGAAATAACCGGGCCAATCGCATCACTCCGCATCCAGCCCTTGCCAATTCGACACATGGAGCCTATATTCATTCACCAATTGCTATCGGCAAAACACCAAGACCATGGAATGCCATCGTGGACATTTCGAAGAAAATCTCGATACTCGCCGAAGCGGCGAGATACGACGCGTCATGCGCGTCCAGCGGAAGCGGAGGACGCGCTGAGACATGCCGTCTGGGCAACACCTCCACGGGAGGCATATGCCATAGCTGGTCCGACGACGGCAGATGCATCTCGCTGCTCAAACTCCTGATGACGAACCATTGCATCTACGACTGCGCATACTGTCTCAACCGCCGCAGCAGCGACATCCCCCGGGCCGCCTTCACTCCCGACGAGATAGTCGGCCTTGCAAGCTCCTTCTACAGGCGCAACTACATCGAGGGGCTCTTCCTGAGTTCCGGCGTGATGGTCTCCCCCGACCACACCATGGAGCGGATGATGGAGGTGGCCTTCAAGCTGCGCCGGGACGAGGGATTCGGCGGCTACATACACATGAAGACCATTCCGGGGGCCAGCCCGGAACTCATAAGGAAGGCCGGGCTTCTCGCGGACAGGATAAGCGTCAACATAGAGCTACCATCGGAGGACTCGCTGCGCAGACTGGCTCCCGAGAAGAACAGGCGTTCCATACTCGGGCCGATGTCGCAGATAGGTAGCGCCATCTGCGAAAATCGCGCGGAGAGGAGGAAGACTAGGAAGGCCCCGCGCTTCGCCCCGGCCGGACAAAGCACCCAGATGATAATCGGCGCAAGCCCCGAGAGCGACAGGCAGATATTGGGACTTTCGAAAAGCCTCTACGACAAGTTCATGCTAAAACGGGTTTACTATTCGGCTTATATGCCGGTCGGAAAGGATTTTCTGTCCACGACCGCCCCGGCTCCCCTCCTGCGCGAGCACCGCCTCTACCAGGCCGACTGGCTGCTGCGCTTCTACGGATTCGACACCGAGGAGATAACCCCGCCCTCCTCGCCGTTCCTGGACGACAAGCTCGATCCTAAATGCTCCTGGGCCCTGCGGAATCCCCATGTTTTCCCTGTGGACGTGAACTCGGCCGAAGAGAACATGCTCCTGAGGGTCCCCGGCATCGGGCCGAGCGGCGCGCGGAAGATCCTCGGATCGCGCAGATTCGCCAGACTCCGCTACGAGGATCTCGCCCGTTTCGGAATAGCCATGAAGCGCGCCAGGCATTTCATATCGTGCGACGGATACCATGTGGCCGGTTTCGAGAGGAGAATCAACGGCATACGCGAGATACTCCTCGGCCAGGAGGCCGAAAACGTAAAATACCTCGAACCCGACCTCCCGCTGGAATGAGAATCGTAAATATTCGCTGGCCTATTTTCCCGGGCGGCAAAGACATCCTTAGTCTTAGGGGGGGGCCCAAAAACCTCAAAATATCCATAGACGAACATTTACCTAGATATTGCATTTGATATACGATTAATGCAATATATACCTTGGTGGCAACGAATTATGCCACCAAGGCCGAGCACACTTTCGTGTCTCGGGGTTAACCCCCCCGAGCGCCTTTCGGCCTCGGGACAGGCTGATTTTTCGAGGCTTGCCTCGAAAAGATCGGCCTTCCCGATGCTTTACGAGATCGGGATCTTCGACCCGGTAAATTTTGCTACCTCTAAACGCAAAATTTAGGTTTATGAGGAATACTTGAAATATGCATCTTGGAGCGATATCCTACTGATTTATCATTCACAAAAATTAGAAAATATGGGGGAAGACCCAGTACTTCCGCTTAAAGTGCAACGCCAACCTAGGAAGGAATATGAGTGACAGGGCTAAAATCATCATTATTGTCTGCGTTGTCCTGGCCTTGCCTGCGAGCTTTGCAATCCTCTCCATAAGCGATAGGCAGTCGACTCTCTTCAATAGAGTGGAGTATGACCGAAAATACCGCAAAGTGCCTAGAGAGGAATCAATCAAGGAGTATCAGGAATATCTTGCGAAATACCCCTCTGGTCGCTTTGCGGAAAAGGCCAATGCAGCCATTGCGGAGTGCATGGAGGAGATAGATGACTTTGAGTGGACAAAGATTCGTCACGAAACCGGTCTTATCTCCAATGAGGGCGAGGGTTGCTTGAAGGATATTTCGCTACTTCAGTCCCACATCATGCGTTTTCCCGAGGGGAAACATGTGGAGCAAGCTCAGCGGCAAATCGAGTTGATAACCCTGTACAGCAAATACGGCCCGGTGATCTCCAATTACAACAACAATCTAGCCCAGGATAACAAGAAGTTTGTCCAAGTTGCGCCGCCGAGCTCCGTCTCAGGAGGTTTTCTTCTCTATGAATTCAGCAATTTTTCGGATCCAGTATGTTGGCTTGCTTCTCCTTCTGGCGAACTGTCTGGTGATCTTGATCCGTCATCCGGAGACGCGGTAGGGGCCTTATTGCTGAGGCGTAGAGAAAATGAGATCGTGGGCCGTTACAGCAACGGTGGCGAGGCAAGTGTTTCATCCGACTGGTACGATGTCGTCAGCACAAACGGTCGACTTTTAGCTAGAAGGATGTTTCGAGGCAAGAGCCCGCCATCCACCATCACAGGGCCACCAGGTAAGGGATACCATTCTTATCCCGACCAGAAAGAAGTCGAGGACTGGCTCCGGAAAGGTTGCGTTTTCGAATAAAAAATGGGGTAAGCTAATATCTCAAATGCCACAACCGTGAGTTTGGGATGTCTCGGTGATGTCCTATGTTGTCACTTCCAATCATGTCCGTCTGCCACTGCCTTCGCCTTCGCTTGAGGATTTAAGCGGCTTCATGGCGCATGTCTCCGGAGGCCATGTCGCATTTCTACAACCGCCGCAAAAAGCGCAGGGGAGCCTTCTGGGAGGGGCGCTACCGCGCCACGCTGGTCCAGAACGGTACGCATTCGTCGAGATGCCTTTTCTACATAGCTCTGAACATGGCGCGAGCCAAGGTTGTCCGCCGACCGCCCGGATTTTCCTTCTTGTCCGTCGTCTCAGAATGGCTGGACGTTGAACGCGTAGATTCCG
>CAZGJP010000189.1:4003-5587 GCA_964526605.1 uncultured Lentisphaera sp. | reverse complement strand
GCCTCCTTGTATGCGTGGCGGTGACGATACTGTATTACAGACGGGAATTGAACGAGTTCGACGAGAAGCTCAAGGAGAGGATGTCGAAGGATCTCAGTCTTGTGCCCAGGATAGACGTTCCATACAAGCAGGGGCTGGCGGTGCTTGTGACAACGGTGTTGTTCATAGCATCCCATCATCAGCTCGAGAAGGTGTTCAGCCTTGAGAAGAACAGCATCCTTTTGATAGCTCCGCTGATATGTTCCGGGTTGATAATGCTCTACAAGCGGGACAGGGCCAGGCATTACGTGGAGAGGGAGGTCGACTGGTGGACGCTTCTTTTCTTCATGCTTCTCTTCGCCATAGCCGGGACGCTGGAGCACACCCATGTGACCACCTTGATGGCGGAGAAGTTCGCGGGAACGTGCGGGACCGACCTTTCCACTCTTATTCCCCTGACCATGGCGGTGTCGGCGCTGGGGTCTGCCTTCATAGACAACGTGATATTCGTAGCCGCCTTCTGCCCGGTCATAGAGGAGCTTTCCAAGTCTGTCAATGCATTCCCTCTTTGGTGGGCGCTGCTCTTCGGGGCCTGTTTCGGCGGGAACATCACCATGATAGGCAGCACAGCCAACATAGTGGCGCTTGGAATGCTGGAAAAAAGGTCCAAGGTTCACATAAGATTCTTCGATTGGCTCAAGATAGGCGCGCTGTCCGCGGGGTTGAGTCTTGTCGTGGCCTGGCTTGCCTTGATGAGCCTGAAGGGCTTCATGCCCGACAGGGGTTTTCATCCCAAGGCTCCGACAACGGAATCATCCTCTCATTGAGGGACGTCCGAATGGGGAAAAGAAAGAAGAATCCAATCATTGCCCGGCTCGAATATTTTTCAGCGCTTGCGGCTGAAAGAATATTCCTTTCCGTTCCGGAAAAATTGGCCTACTTCATCGCGGGGGCCATCGCGGACATCTCTTTTTTCCTGGATTTCAAACACAGCCGCAGGGCGATCCAGCACATCATGCATGCCGGATTCGCGGCAAATATCGCCGACGCAAGGAGGCTCGCAAGGAAAAATTTCAGGCACATGGCGGCGATGATGGTGGATGTCATCCGCTTCAAGACGGTTCTGGACAGCAGGGAGAAGATAGTCCGGAACATCGGGCTTTCGGGGTCGCAGGAGGCGATCGGGCTTTTCATGAGGGAGGGAGCAAGGCAGGCCATAGTTGTTACAGCGCACTACGGCAACTGGGAGGTGGCCGGAATCGGATACTGCTGTTTGAGCGGGAGGACTCTTCTGACCATAATGAGGCAGTTCGACAATCCTCTCCTGGAGGAGATAGTTGTGGGAAAAAGGCTTGGCCACGGCCACAGCCTCGTCTCGAAGTCGGGATCCCTGAAGGCCATGCTCAAGGCGGTAAAGGAAGGCAGTTCGCTGTGCTTCATCGCCGACCAGCACGCCGGACAAAAAGAAGGAGTGGAGATTGATTTCTTCGGGCATCCGGCGCGGGCGCACAAGTCTCCGGCCCTGCTCCACATGAAAACCGGTCTGCCGATATTTGTAGCTGTCTGCGAAAGAAGGGGGCCGCTGGAGTATGTGATAAAGCTGAA
>CAZGJP010000189.1:0-3993 GCA_964526605.1 uncultured Lentisphaera sp. | reverse complement strand
AGGACATAGTCCGCCTTTACAGCAGGCATTTGGAAGAGCTGATATCGGAGAGTCCCGAGCAGTGGTGCTGGCCGCACAGGAGATGGTTGGACATCAACAGGCGGAGCGGGGAGTCCAAGGCTTGAAGAAGGGCGATACAGCGCTATATTGTTCCCCGTTCATGCCCGGCCCTGCAAACATCTAGGAGTCGTCGCGATGGAATACGTGATAGAGGCTGAGAACCTCAGCAAGACTTATGGAAGTTTCTTCTGGAAGCAGAAGAAGCCGGCGCTCAACAAGCTGAATCTCCAGATTCCCAGCGGCATCATATACGGCTTTCTTGGGCCCAACGGAGCCGGAAAGACAACCACCATCAAGCTGATGATGGATCTCATCAGGCCGAGCGAAGGCAAGGTCCTCGTCTTTGGGATGGAGCCCTCCGAGACGGAGGTGAAGAAGCAGGTTGGCTTTCTTCCCGACTACCCTGCCTTCAGCAGCTATCTCACGGCAAACGAGTTCCTTGGAATCTGCGCGAAGCTGGTCCAGATACCCGCCCTTGAGAGGTCTTCCAGAATAGAGGAAGTCCTGAACACGGTGAAGATGAACAAGCATGCCGACTCCAAGCTAGGAGGCTTTTCGAGGGGTATGTTGCAGAGGATCGGCATAGCCCAGGCCATTCTCAACAGGCCGAAGCTTCTCGTTTTGGACGAGCCGCTGACCGGACTGGACCCCCACGGGAGACAGGAACTCATGGAGATCATTTCAGATCAAAAGAGAAAGGGGACCAACGTTTTCTTCTCCAGCCACATCCTCTACGACGTGGAAAAGATATGCGACCACATTGGGATACTAAACGAGAGCGAGCTTCTCTGCTCTGGCCCCATCGAATCCCTACTTTCCGAAACGGGGTCGAGGGTCCACGTGAAACATGGAGAGAACGAGGTGGCGAAGCTGCTTATGGAGGACGCGACGGGCAGCATAAAGCTTCCAGACGGGAGCTGGGATTTCGTTTTTCCAGCGAAATCAGAGATAAAAGACAAGATAGATGAGATGCAATTGCGGCATCCAGGCGCCCTTACAATGACCCCTTCCCGCGAAAAACTTGAAGATTTCTTCTTCAGAAAGATTGAAAATTCAAGAAATATCATGTAGATTTGTCCAATAATTTTCACGACCTTCTTTAATATATAATAAATAAATAGGTAACGGGAGGAGAAAAATGAGTGAAATAATGGCGATAGCCAGCAGTACCTGGCGGCGCGTCCTCAGGATGAAGGCAGTGTATTTCCTGATACTCTGCACGCTAATCCTGATAGCTTGCGCCTACAACTACGACGTCCTGTCGATTGGAAGGCACAAGGAACTGATGATGAACGTGTCGCTGTTCCTCAACACAGTGGCGGCCGTGATAGTGGCCATATCCCTTACGTTCGAGATGCCGAAGGACATCAAGAGCGGGGTGGCGTCCACGCTTCTGTCCAAGCCGCTTGGAAGAACGCAGTATCTGATAGGGAAGCTTGTTGGCACGGTGATAACTGGCGTGGTTGACTGCGGGCTGATAACAGTCGGCTTCGTCTTCGTGTTCAATACGTTCTTCGACAAGACTCCGTTCTCGATGATACAGGGCCATTTGATGATAATAGCCTCTCTGCTTCCGATGTGCGCGGTCGCCCTGCTTTTCTCGGTGCTCCTGCCCGAGTCAATCGCCGCGATTGTCACAGCCATAGCCATAGGCCTGTCGTTTTCGGCCACCAAGCTGCATCACGTGAAGTTTGTATATGGCGGGATCATTCCCGACCTCAACCTCTTCGACATGAGGGGCGAGGCCGTCTGGGGTGCCGGCATTAGCTGGGTCTACATGGCAATAGCCGTGGCGTGGGGGATAGTGTTCTGCGTCTTCGCCTCTTCGGTGGCGAGCCTGGTTTTTGGCCACAAGGATCTCAAATAAGGAGGAACGGAGATGAAGAAAAGGACTTTGACGATACACATTGTAGTGATAGCCGTAAGCGTATTGCTTGGCGGCAAGCTGGCTTCGTCGCTGGTAAGCAAGCAGGGCGATATATGCGTTTCCAAGCCGATGGAGAGCAAGAAGAACCTCTTCGGGGTCAACCGCTTCGCGGCCGACGTCCAGTGGATGCTCTTCGTGAACTATTGCGGAACGATAAACAGCGTGAATGCCGAAAACGCCCCGATCATATACGACAAGGTGAAGAGCATCATAAGCAACAATCCCGACTTCGAACAGGCCTATGAAATAGGCAGCCTGATGCTGTCGGTGGAAAGCCCCGAAAAGGCCGTGGAGATTCTCCAGATAGCCTGTGAAAACCCAAGGCTCAACGCGAACTGGAAGCTCCCGTTCCTCGCCGGCTTCATCGTGTCCCACCACATGAAGAACAAGGACTTCGCCAAGGCGGAAAGCTTCTTCCAGAAGGCCGCGTCGAGATCCTCTCCGCCGGAGCCGCACGTGGTTTCATCCCTCATGCGCTCGAAGGCGCAGAAGCTTCTTGCAAGGAAAAACTGGAAGGGTATTCCGGTCACGAGCGACAAGCAGGCGCTTCTCTGCACGCTGATAGATGTCCATATGGCGAACATCAGAAACCAGGACTTCAACTCCCCGTACTCCTCGATAACATCTTTCGGCAAGGTTTCCCTGCCTGAGAAGATACTGTCAACGGCGCAGTCCCTCAAGGCGGAGGAGAAGGACAACCCCAACGTCCTGCCAACCATCGAAAAGATGAAGGCCGAACTATTCGCCGGAGCGCATATATGTGAAAACTGCCTTGCGTCTTACGGCCCGGGAGACAAGCATTGTTCGGCGTGCGGCAGCAAGGTCCAGTCCTACGGGCTCTGCCCCAAGTGCGGAGCGGTGAAAAAAGGTACGTTCTGCAGTGAATGCGGAGCAAGGTAAAACAGCGAAAAACGACTACAAAAGGGCTTTCGGCATTCTGGCCGGAGCCCTTTTGATTTTATTCGGGTCGGAGGCCGTTCTCCGCGAAGCCTCTGTGGCCTCCCTCAAGAGCAAGGATAAGGATCTGGACAATATCCTGTCCTCTGTCCCCACATTCCTGCGTGGACGCATAAAGTCCAGGATAGAGATGATGGAGCTCAAAGATGCGATTGCGAGAGCCAAGGACGACCCCGGGAGGATGATGGCGCTTTCCGCGCTGGCCGCATATGTGAAGGAAGATGGGGAGAAGTCTCGCATCTATTCGGAAATCCTGAAGATGCCGAGAAGACCGGAATCGCATCAGGCGATGGCCTATTTTCTCGAAAGAGACGGCTCGCCAGACAGGATATCCATGCTGCAATACCACCAGTTCATAGAGGAGAGCCCACGCTTCATCCGTCATTCGCTATGGTCCATAGGCCTGCAGGAGATGAAGAACAAGAAGAAGTCCAGGGAGATTCAGTTGGAATTCCTTGCTCCTCTGCTTTCCGAAACCCCGGAGTTCTACGACTACCGGCAGCTTTACAAGACGATATATGATCTCGCGGCAAAGTTCGACGACAAGGACAAGGCGAAGAGGGCCGACGAGCTCGCCGCAATATGCGAGGATCTTCCGACCATATTCGAGCAGATGGAGAAGGTGGAGAAGGAAAAGGCGGGGACTAGATGAAGAAGATATTGGCAGTGGCGGAATTCACCGTGAGGAAGATAGAGGAGCCCGCCTTCCTCATACTGCTCGCGTTCGGATTGGCCTGCGGATATATGGTGTCCGAGATGGAGCCGTTCACCCTCGGGAAGGAATATCTTCAGATAGGCGCGTTCGGCGGAGGGGACGAGGCCCTTCCTCTCCTTGGTGGTTTCGTGGCGCTGATAACCGTCACGCTTCTCCTTTCCGGGTTCTATGGAGCAACCGACATTCCCCGCGAGATTGAATCCGGGACGATTATGATAATCCTCGGGAAGCCCGTGTCCAGAACGGAATACATGCTGGGCAAATATCTCGGGGTGGTATGCATCTCCCTGCTTTTCTATTTCGTGTCGTCGTTGTCCCTGATGGCCGGCCATCT
>CAZGJP010000188.1:0-5601 GCA_964526605.1 uncultured Lentisphaera sp. | reverse complement strand
GACGGCGAACTGGTATTCGCCCTCCTTCTCCAGCATGAGCATGCCCTGCAGCCTGCATGCGTGCTCCTTTTTCTTGTCGGAGAGAGTCTCTCTGCGCAATCGTGTTTCGGCCATTTCCCTGGTTTCGAATTCCCTCCTGGACTGTTTCGTGGAGAAGTTGCGTTCGAGGCCCTGCTCCTTGCTCTTGAAGTTTCTGACGGCTTGGTCCTGGAGGCCAAGCTCCTTTGTCTTTTCCTTTAGGATTTTCCTGGTCTCCGCGATTTCCGCGCGCAGGATTTCCAGCCTGGGGTCGGGGGCTTCTTCGTGGTCCTGCATCTGTTCGCTGAGCGCAGTGTGCGTCGTGGTCTTTGCGCGTGCCAGCATCATCTCCTTGACGGCCATCTCGTTTTCGATCTTGCGAATCTCCAAGTATTTGAGGTATTGTGGATTCTTCATCATCTCCGATTCGGTGGTCTTGTCGAACCATGCCCGGGTGCTCCGTAGCTGGAGCCTTTGGTTCTCCGGGATGGGGCCGTGTTTTTTCTCGTCCCAGTCCGAGGCTTGGCGTTTTGACAGGAATCCGAAGTAGATGAATGCCGGTCCGTCGCCAGGGCTTCCGCAGAAGAGCATTCCTCCGTCCTTGTCGATATGGTGGGGGAGCTTCTCCCCGTCGCCGGAGCGGACGGAGACCCCGTTTTCGATGTTGTCCGGGAAAACTATGTCTGCGATATCCAATCCGAATGCGGAAGCTGATTCCGAGACGTCGGCCTCGATTCTGTATTTTGCTTCCTGCTCGTGCCATTCGCAGAGGCATGGGATGGCGGTGGCGAGGAGGATGGCGGATGCGATGGTCTTCATTTCATTTCTCCGCCGTTTTTATCTTTATCGCGGTGTCCACCTTGAATGGGGGCGCGTTGATTGCGAGATTGCCCGAGACGTCGCTGGTGAAGACCTGCGATATGATGGTCTGGCCGGATACAGTGTCTAGGAATTCAGCCCTGTATCTGGTCTCCGGGAGCATGGCCTCGAACGAGAGCGAGATCCCTTCGATGGGATCCGTGGAGTCCGGATTGTCCGGATAGTTGAACATGAAGTCGTCCTTGTATCTCCATGCGTAGTGTTCGTTCTGGTCGCCGCTTGCCAGGCATGAGATGCCGGCAGGCCGGGTTGAATCCGTTCGTCCCGGGGCAATGCTGCGGAAGCGGAACTTCTTGGCTCTTGGATCGACTCCGCGGATGAATCTGGAGAAGCCGAGGTAGTGCTTGTACTTGTCCTTGTCGTGGATGAAGTCGTGCCACCAGAGGAATGGGGTTCCGGCCTGCTGCAGGAAGAAAGAGGCCCAGATTCCGGCGTGCAGGTCGGCCTCCAGGCGGTTGAAGGCGGCTCCCTGGGGGTTTCCACCATATTCGGTCACGAGGAGGGGCTTTTTGAAGAAAGCGAGGGTTTCGGTGTGTTTTCCAAGGTGCTCGACGATAGGGGTCTTGTCCCTGTAGGCATCTCCCACGATGTATGATATGAGGGGTATGTCCTCGTAGTATTTTCTGTATGTGACCGGATGGTTGTAGTCTCCGCAAGTGTGCGTTGTCATCATCTGCGCCAGTCCCAGGCTTTCGAGCTGTGCCGCGGCATTCCTGTGCCATTCCACGCTGCTTCCGTCGTCGTATGTCCTCTTGATCTCGGTGATGAGGTCTATCTCGCTCCAGAATTCGATGCCGAATATGGCAGGATCGGCCCCCCATCTTGCGGCGATGTATCGGTTCCTGCGCTGATAGAATCCCCATGCGTCCTTGTCGCTGAAGAAGTCGCTGGGCTGCTCCAGCATGGCTCCATCCGCCGCGGCGAAGTCTCTCTTCCTGTTGTGCGGGGAATCGTCCCATTCCGGATCGCAGTGGCTGGATAGTTTTCCATGGTTGTCCAGGACCAGATGCACGTATATGCCATTTTTGGATGCGTATTCGAGGAGCCGGTCGAGGCGCCACGCGTTGTAGAGGTTGTATCTGCCGAGTCCATGGTAGTCGGTTCTTGCGCTGGTCCATTCGAGGGCGAAGGACCATGCGGCCATCCAAATCTCGACTGCGTTTACTCCGTTCGCGGCCATGGCGTCGAAATACTCCTCGTAGGAGTAGTTGCCGCGGTCCGGCCTGTATCCGAGCTTGAGCTTGTCCTCGCTGCGGAGATCCTTCACGGAATGGATGTTGAATCCGGTCGGATAGAAGAAGTCTCCGTTGTCGAACTCGAAATATCTGCTGTCGTCGGTGGAGACCCTGGCGAATCCAGGTTTGTCCGAGGGGAGCGCGTCGAATCTTCTCCACGCAGTTTCGACCGAGTCGCTGGCATCCTTCAGCAGTATCCTGAACTTGTAGGTTCCCGGGGTCCTTGGCGTGAACCTGAAGGCCCATCTTGGAGCGCCCAGGGGGATGCGGGTCTGCCTGTTGATGCGCAGGGCGCTCCGGTAGTCTCTGGTGAAGAAAGCCGGCCTGATGGTCTCCTTGAAGTCGGGATGGACGATCTGGATGTCGGCTTTTATCTCGTCCGGATCGAATGGGTTGAAGTATTCGCGCGAGATATCGAAGCTTCCCTCCGCGACGCAGTTCTGCTTGACGCTCTGCGGGAATTCCAGACACGAGAGGAAAAGCTCCGGGATGTTTCTTTCTCCCGAGAGCAGCGGAGGGCCGATCGTGGCCTTCAGAGGCCTTTTCAAGGGGTCGAATATGCAGACGCCGCTTGTCAGGGTCGTCGTCCTGTCGAGACAGTTCCATGCCGATTCGTGTCCTTCGGGCTGCATCTCCATGGCGGCCGAGGCGAGCTTGACCGAGATGGTCTTGTCCACTCGCGGCGGGATCTGGAATATCTTCCGGCTCTGATACCATAGGCCGTCCTTGTTCTTGAGGAATATGCAGCAAGGGACGGCTTCGTCGCCTTTGCATTCCAGTCTGAGCTTGAAGGAAAGTTCGTTCTTGTCGAATTCGCCCTTGTCTGGTCGGAAGTTTTTGCGGTCTCGCTCGAAATAAATGGCCGCGGAGGAGGCGTCGGAGAAATCCGCCGAGGCGCCTCCGTCTTCCGAAGTGTCGAGCCTGCGCTGGAGTTCGCCTCCCTCCTTGGAGAACCAGGATCCCTGCCGGGGGGTGGATGCTTTGGCTTGGGTGGTCTCGGGCGGCGATGCGCTTTCCTGCGCGGGAAGATCGAGGGTGGCGAGGATGGCTGCCGCGGCCAGGGTGATGGAGGCAATTGCAAGAAGTCTTGCAATTGGCTCGACAGGCATATTGCTGGTGGTTGATCGCGCCATGTTTTTCCGCCGGCGATGAAATAAGACCGGGGCCGTCTCCGTTTTCGCTTTGATTGGAAATATACACCCCGAGGCAGGATAACGCAAAAAGCGCATTGGATATTGTGTTTGATGCGCGGAGTGCTAGAGTAAGCGCTTCACGATGCGCGGAGGCGGCTCGCGGGGCGTATCGGCGGCATGAACTACGAGGACTGACTTTGAGACTTGACGATCTGACCAGAAGATTCGTGTCCGAGCACAGCCGCTACTGTGCGAACACCACGTTTGCCTGGTGGCAGGTTTTCTATTACACGGTCCTGCTGTCCACCCTTCTTCTGCTTCTCGCCTATCGCTGGGACGTCTCGCTCTGCCTTTTCACTCTCTATGTTTCCTTCTGGTATTTCTGCGCGGCGCTTTTCAGGGGTGTTGCCGTGGTCGTGTCGCTGGCGGGCAGGGGGGAGAAGAAGGTCACGCCGGAGGAGCTGGCCGCCATCCGGGATTCGGAACTTCCCGTCTACACCATTTTGGTTCCGCTCTACAAGGAGGCGAACATAGCGGACAAGATCGTCTCGCGCATCGAGATGCTGGACTATCCGAAGGAGAAGCTCGACGTGAAGTTGCTTCTGGAGGAGGACGACGAGGCGACGATCTCGGTGCTGGGGCTATGCCGTTTGCCCCCTTACTTCCGCAAGATGCTCATCCCGGACTGCCAACCGAAGACGAAGCCGAGGGCCTGCAATTTCGGTTTGGAGGAGGCGAGGGGGGAATACTGCGTGATATACGATGCTGAGGACAGGCCCGAGCCGGACCAGTTGAGGAAGGCTGTGGCGCTTTTCAGGCGTCTCCCCGGGAACTACGCCTGCGTGCAGGCGAAGCTCAACTACTACAATCCGAACCAGAACCTGCTCACGCGCCTCTTCACCATCGAATACAGCACGACTTTCGACCTGCTTCTGCCGGGGCTGGAGACTATGAACATTCCCATTCCGCTAGGCGGGACGTCCAACCACTTCCGGACGGAGATACTGAAGCGTCTTGGCGGCTGGGACCCCTTCAACGTGACGGAGGACTGCGAACTCGGGATACGCATCTACTCGAAAGGCTACAAGACCTGCCTGCTGGACTCCACCACTTGGGAGGAGGCGAATTCCCGTCTCTGGAATTGGATACGTCAGAGATCCAGATGGGTGAAGGGCTTCATGCAGACGCATCTGGCCCACATGAGGCATCCGCTGCGGACATTGAAGGGGCTTGGTCTCTGGGGCGCTTTCGGCTTCTACATGTGCGTAGGCGCAAGCTCCTTCATGATGATAATCAACGTCGTCTACTGGATCGTCGGGATATTCTACTCCGCTCTCATTGTCCATGGGGTCCTCAACGGGCAGAGTCTCCACGGGATGATCAGGAAGACCGCGATGGAGGGATACGAGGGGATTGAGATACTGGGAAGGCAGGTGAAGGCCTGGCCTCTGCTCTACGTCGGGGTGGATCAGGATCCGTTCTGGTCAACGGTCTCGATGGTCTTCTTCTCGATAGGCTGCGTCCTGGTCTGCGCCAACGTCCTCTTCGTGCTATACCATTTCGCGGCGTGTCTCAAGAGGCGTCACTACGCCCTGCTTCCGTTCTGCTTCCTGATGCCGTTCTACTGGGTCCTCATATCGCTTGGGGCGTGGAAGGGGCTTCTGCAGCTCTTCACCAGGCCGTTCTACTGGGAGAAGACCATGCACGGGCTGGGCCCGCAGAAGGGATGGAGCGGGACGATTCCACCTTGACGCATGGCATGTATTAAGCAAACATCTTTGCGCCGGGACGGCGCAAAGGACTTGGGCCGCCTGCAAAGCTCCGCGCCAGATCGCTGCCAGTTGGAACTCTGAATTTCGGGGTTTCTGGAATTCGCGATGCAATAATTTGCGAATCCCGTGCGTTAGTGCTATATTGGGAGCTTATGAATCATAGCGGGGGTAGGCAATTGGACAGTCGATCCAAAGTGATCCGGAACGGCCTGGCCGTCCCGGCGGCTTCGCCGTGCTTCACCCTCATCGAACTTCTGGCCTGCCAAGGCGTAGCTCGGAGGGCGAAGCGTTCGATGGGCTTTACGCTCATCGAACTTCTGGTGGTGATCGCGATAATCGCGATACTTGCCGGTCTTCTCTTCCCCGTCCTCAACAATGCGCGCGCGAAGGGCAGGGAGACCGCCTGCATGGCCAATCTGAAACAGATAGGCCTGGCGATAAATCTCTACAAGGGGGACAACGCCGAGAAGGACGTTGGCTGGATCTCCCTTCTCTCCCCGGACTACATCCAGGCGACGAAGTCATTCCAGTGCCCGTCCGACGGGAACGACAAGGAAACTCCGG
>CAZGJP010000187.1:0-5676 GCA_964526605.1 uncultured Lentisphaera sp. | reverse complement strand
CAATGACAATACATTCCACATTTTATTCCCATAAGGACTGGGACTCGAAGGCGATAAATGCGATAGAGCCGATCATGAATTTGCTGAAAGAGAGGGACATCCCGTATAAATCGCTGCTTGTAAGGTTGCTGGACAGTATTGGCCCGGAGGCCAAACCTGCCGCACCACTCCTTAGAACATTCTTAAAAGATCGTGCCCTCTTGGAATCAGATCCCGATCTCTTGGTTTCAACCGTCCAGGCTTTGAGGCATATCGGAGACGATTCACAGGAGACGCTTGGCTCGCTGTTCGATTTGTTTGATAAATCCATGGAGATGGCTTTGAAAGACAAAGACGATCTTTTCCTGGAGCTCTGCTATTCAATAGCCGAGAGGGGAGCGGGGGCGATGAACCAGCAAGACATCGCAAGACGGCATCTGCCTGGATTGCTGGAATTATACGAGAAGAACGGGCGGAATCAATATGAAACCAGCATTATGATTTCCATGTTCGGTCCCTACGGCAAAGATGCCGTTCCTGTTCTTTTCGCCAAAGTCAGGACGGTCCTTTATCATACGCAAAACAGCTTCGTCGGGCCTGCTAATTCAGGAGAGATATTGAATCATTTCAAAACAGTGATTGACGCCGTGGGACCGGCTGCTGCGGACTACATGGTCGATGCTCTGAACCTAGAAGGGAAAAAGTCTCCTTACATCCCGAGTTGCGTGCCAAGTCATTATTTGCCCAGATACTATCTCGTGAAATGGGGCGTCAATTCAATCCCCGCCTTGCTAAAAGGCCTCCAATCCGGAGATCTGGAGAAAAAAAACTCCATCCACGAAATCATTGCGAAAATTGGCCCCAGTGCCATCCCTGTCCTTCAAAGACTTGGATCCGATCCGGTTTCCGGCGTTTATGCGAAGGAGGCCTTGGCCAAGATAAGAGGAACGCAAGACAAGTAGGGTCTGCTGAAAAAAGATTTTCACCTTGATGGCCGAATCGTTTTTTCCCTGGCTTCCATAGTGGCATAGCGTTGATAGTATAGGGTTTGCCCCCGTAGCCGCAAAATACTTGGCCGGGTACGGCTCGACTTTTAAAACTTGCACTTATCGTTTGGTCCCAGCTATGCCGGATTGAGGTCATGCGCTTGGAGGGCAGACGATTCTTGGGATCATCCCGCAGTTGCGTATTCTCGATATTTCCCTTATGGTCAGGATGCTGTCGCGGGTTCTCTCGTCCAGCGCCGAATCGAGCATCGAGAAGGCGATGCCGGCGACCGGGATCTTCCTCGAGCGCAGGGCCTGGCATGTGAGGAGGCTGTGGTTGATGGTGCCGAGCAGCGGGCTTGCGACTATCACCGCCGGAATGTCGAGGTCTCTTGCGAGGTCTATCATCATGTATGTGCGTATTATCGGAACCATTATGCCGCCGGCGCCCTCCACGAGTATCACCGCCTTCGGATGCCTCAGGCGAATCTTGTCGAAGGCACGGACTATCTTCGCAGGGTGTATCTTGCGGTTCTCGCATTTCGCCGCGAAATGGGGCGAGGCTGTCGCCCCGAAGCTGTAGGGGCATGCGAGTTCGTCCGGCAGTTCTATCGTTTCAGGGCATATCCTCTGGACAGTCTTTGTGTCCGGCTCCGCTTCCGAAAGGCCAGTCTGGACCGCCTTCATGTATGCCACTTCGTGTCCGGCTGCGACGAGGGTTCTTGCGATGTATCCTGCGGCGAAGGTCTTGCCTACGCAAGTTCCGGATCCGGTGATGAAGAAAGCCCTCCTCGGGGGCATGGCCCCCACGGAGAACTCATGAGCGCATTTCATCGTCTTCATCTTGCCAGATGCATTCTGATTTTTTCGGAAAGCCTGTTACCGTCCATCGCCATGCCGAGAGCGCCGGACTCGTCCGTGCGGATGAATCGTCCGGCCCTCGTCGAGCAGAGATCCGACGCCTTCTCCACGGCCTCAGTCATCTTGCTGTCGTTGAAGGAGTTGTCCACGCAGAGCACTATGGTCTTGGGCGAGCAGTCCCTTATGACGTATTCGAGCGATTTCGGGTAGCTCTTGTAGTTGATCTTGGACGGACCGGCCATAACGAGGATGTCGGCCTTGAGCTTGTCCTTAGGGATCTTCTTCGTGGAGCCCGTGTCGGGAAGAAACAGCACCGTGGCGTTCTCGAAGACCATCCTGATCGCGACCGGATACGATCTGTATACGGGGGCCAGATATTCTATCCTGGTTCCGTTGTCGAGAGTGAATTCGGCCGGCGGAGTGAAAAGGACCCATTCGTCGCGCCAGAGCGCGTTGAAGCTCTTGAACGAGTCATAGTATCTGACAGCCCAGCTTTTCCCCTCCAGCGCGGATTTGAGCGTCTTCGTCTCGCCTATCGCGTTGAAATAGGCCTCCATGCTGTCGAAAACCGGGGGGCGTTTGTCCTCCACTGGCTCGTGGAAGTTGGGATAGTGCACCTTCTCCAGCCTGATGTCCTTCGCCAGTTCGGCGATTGCGCCGGTCCCGAATTCCGGAGAGTGTCCGCCGACGAAGAGGTCTTCTATCACGATGCAGTTCTTCTTGAGCAGGAAGCTCTTGAGTGAGCTCTTCGCGAAGAAGGAATGTCCCCCGTTGATCAGCGTGGCGCCGCGCCTGTAGTCGTTGCGGACTATGCATGCGACCGGGGTCGAACTGCCGGCCAGTATCTGAAGCTCCGATCCGCCGGACTGCGGGATGTTGTGTCTGAAGACCATTCCGGCGAGCAGGACCGCCGCCGCCGCCAGGGGCGCGAATCTCGAGACGAGGACCGGATAGCTCCGGTGCATCATGTAGAGGGTGCTCTGCAGCCTCCTGAACCAGAGCGGGGACGATGCGAAAATCGCGACCAGGACGTAGTATGCGGCCAGCCAGCGGACTGTGGGTATGGGTGTGACCGGGAAGGGGAGGAGTTCTGATCCGAGGTATGCGGCCCATATGAAGAATTTAGCCACCAGATAGTTCGCCGCGCCGACCACGAGGGCGAGATATCCACCCAAAAAGGGGATCGCGCCGAGTATGCCTCCGAGGAGGCCGAGCTGGACTATCACTCCTATAAGCGGGATCGCGAGGAGGTTCACGAACATCCCGGCCACCGGCATCTGGCCGAAGAAGAATGAGCTCAGAGGTATCATCATGCCGAATTGTATTCCGAGCTGGGCCGAGAGGAAGACCCTCAGGGCGGCGGGAAGCCTGTCCATGTTCAACACCGCAAGCCGCGGGAAGAATCCGTTGAGGATGTCTCCAGCCTTGAGCATGAGCATGAAGAGCAGGGCGAAGAACCCCAGGCTCTCCCAGCGCAGGAAGATGTCCCAGCCAGTGCAAATGGTGTAGATGCAGAGGGCGAACCAGAGCACGGCCGCAAGGAGCCTGCCCCCGCGGAGGGTGCGCAGCAGCTTGTCGAACGGAGTGGTCAGCATGACCAGCGAAAGCACCGCGCCGAACGAGAGCAGGAATCCGGCCGAATAGAGCGCCATCGGCCTGCGCAGAAGTATGATGAAGGAGGAGAACGCCAGCCCGGTGTAGGCCGACTGGCTTATGCCACCGCCGCCATATACGTACATGGCTATCACCAGCGAGTTCATTATCGTGGCGCGCAGGCTCGACGGCCTCGCCCCGGTGAGGAACGCGAACGAGAAGAGCAGCAGGATCAGGAAGGGCGTGAAGTATTTCGGCGGGATCCGCGTCATCTTGAAAAGCGAGTAGAGCAGAAGCGAGACCACGCTCACATGCAGGCCCGAGACCGCCAGCACGTGCCCCACCCCGGAGTGCCTGAAGAAGTCCTCGATGAATTTTCCCCTGTATTCCTGCTTCTTTATCGAGAAGCGTGTCCCCAGCGTGGCTCCGCTCACGAAGAAGGATTCCGGCGGCGGGATGGTCCGCTGGATAGTCGATATGAAGTTCTTCTTCGCGGCAAGAGCCGCCTCCACCAGAGGATTGCCCTTCCTTTCCTCGATCACGCGGATGAAATCCTCCTTCCCGCAACCCTTGTCGAACACCTTGACGGCTGCGGCGAATCCCTCGGACATGAGGAACGCCTCGTAGTCGAAGCCGCCGGGATTGCCAGGCGGCTTGCTCCTCTCGTTGATCCCTCTCATCTCGACCAGATATCCGTAGGAGTCGCCGTCAGCCAGCTTCGCGCAGACCTCCTGCCTGGGTGGATCGTCGGCCGGATACATGACCGAGACCTTTATGTCTATGGGAGTCTCAAGCCTGGTCCATGCATCGTCCGACGCCTTCCTGATCTCCCCGGCGCGGAGCCTCACGTCGAGGCGGGTGTCCGAGCGCGTCTCCGTCTCCGCCGATATCGTCCCTCTCATCTCAACCGGGCACTTGTCGGGAAGGGTCCTGAAGAAGATGACACCGGGATTCTCCGAATGGAGGAAGTTGTTCGTGATGATGTTGGCCGCGCAGAACGACGCGAGCAGCAGCGGCGCTGTCCTTGCGGCGATGTGGTTCTCCCTCCAGTTTAGCTCGCGGAGAAGGGTCCATGTCGCCGCGGCCGCGCCAAGCACGAGGAGAACCCAGAACAGCGCGGCGGGGACGGCCCGGTGCGTCGGAAGCAGGGTGGCGCATATTATCCCGGCTATGTAGCCAAGCCCCAAGCTTATAAGTCTCGTGGAAATCATTGCGCGTCCATCCTCGGGTTGTCGCCATCGTCCGGAGCGGCGTCTCCGCCGTCCTCGGCGGACCGCTGATGCTCCTTGCCAAACCAGGCGAAGAAATCCTTGTCGTTCATCTCCACCAGCTTCGACGGCCTGTAGTCCGAATTGAAGAGCAGGACCGCCCCGCCAAGCAGCAGCGTCGCGGCCATTAGCACTAGAAGCTGGCGGAGGCCGCTCTCCTGCGCCTTGGTCGGCTTGCCCTCGGAGATGTCCCTGCGCGAGATTATCCTCACGTCGAGGTCCTCCGAAATGTGCTTTTCAAGATATCTGCAGTAGAGCTTGAAGTTGCCCTTGTCAACCCTGCCCAGGATGCTCCGCGGATAATTCGGATTCTTGTCGGGACCGCAGACCGCCGCGCCAGCGTGGCCGCCGTCGCTGTCAGTGCCTATCTTCCGCATCAGCACGGAGAGGTTCAGCGAGAAGTCCGCCTGGTTGAGGCGCCTGCCCACGATGAGGCTCGACCCGTAGCAGTAGAGCAGGTAGTCCGCCTCTGGCATCTCGCGGGAGAAATACTCCTGCGCCCTTCCGATCTTCAGCTTCGGCTCCTTCCTCGATGTGGACGGCGCCATGGCGATCAATATGCTTATCTCGTTCTTCGGCGACTTCTCCTTCGGGATGGGCATGTCGCTTCCCCAGCCCATGGCCTGGCCGCTCATGCCCTTCTCTCCCGCCGGCCTCTCAATCCTGAGCACCTGCACCGCCTCCCTGAACTTAGACTCAAGCTTCGATATCTCCTCGCGCTCCTTCGCGATTTTCGCGGCCCACCCCTTCTCGGAAAGCTTCATCCCTATGTCCAGCTCCCTCCTGCATGAGAGCAGCGTCTGGACTATCTCTATCGAGTTCGTCCCGCCCTTTATGAGCTCGGTGAGCAACCTGCCATCGTCGGTCCGCTCCTGCGCCAGATCCTCCCCGTGGACGCATTTCCTCAGATGGGCCATCGCCGGATTGTCCCACTTCCTTCCCATTATGATGGACTCATAGACCATGTCGCCGCCACACTTGAGGGCCTC
>CAZGJP010000186.1:0-5678 GCA_964526605.1 uncultured Lentisphaera sp. | reverse complement strand
TCGGAGAGCCTGCTTTGCAATCACCACAGACTCGCTTTTAACATAAGGTCTACTTGTCGTCCTGCATCTTGAATCCAGTGTTCCGTCTCCATCTTACTCCGTCTTTTCGATTCCCATCTGTATTTCCTGGAGTCTTTTTTCGCATCTTTTTCTTGCGAGGGTCCTCATGTCCTCGACATTGTCCTTTTCGTCAATTATCTCCATTCCAAGGATTGTCTCGAGCATATCCTCGAGAGTCACAATTCCGCCCGTTCCGCCGTATTCATCGACAACTAGAGCCATGTGCTGGCGCTTCTGCATGAGCTGTTTGAGAAGCGCAACGAGGGATATCGAGCCTGGGACTATGACGATATCCCGTCTTATTGATTTCAGTTGCGTGTTGCACCTTCCGTCTCGTTGTTCGATTAGGATGTCATCCTTGAGGACGAATCCGCTTATGTTGTCAATGCTTCCGGCGTAGATGGGCAGTCGTGAGAATGATTTTTTGTTGACTTTTGACGCTGCCTCGGAGATCGGCACATCTTCGGGCATTGCCGAGATGACTATTCTCGGGGTCATTATGTCGGAGGCTTTCATCGTATCCAATCCGAATAGGTTTCTGATAATATCCGACTGGTTTTTATGTATGTGCCCGGATTGTTCTCCGAACTTGGTCATTGCGATGAGTTCGTCGCGGCTGAATGCGTGTGTCTTTCTGCCTCGCGATATGAGCTGGGTTATTTTTTCTGTGAGCCAGATCACGGGAAAAAGAATCGCAGTGAGTATATTGAGATAGAATGCGGCTGGGATGGCGAGTTTCCGCCAATGGACTGCGCCGATGGTTTTGGGGACGATTTCCGCGAGGAGGAGTATGGCGAGGGTCATGGCCGCGGAGAAGATTCCGAACCATGCGCTGCCGAAGACGAGGGTGGCTTGCGCGCCAGCCATCACGGCGCCAAGGGTGTTTGCGATCGTGTTGAGGGTGAGTATGGCCGCAAGGGATCTGTCTATCTCATCCTGCTTGAGGCGTTTGAGGAGTGCGGCTCTCCGCGGATGCTTCTCCTTCATTGCCTCGATGTAGGATGGCGTGATGCTAAGGACAACCGCCTCTGTGACGGAACACAGGAATGATACGCTGATTGCGCAAATGACATAGATTGCAAGCAGGAAGATGTCGCCCTCGGATCTAGAGAGGAGAGGGACTTTCTCCGCACCATTGTCCATCACGATGTCGAGTTCAAAGGCGGGCAAATCCATCTGTAGCATGCAGAGCAAGATGAGAGTTGTTGCGGGGACAAGCCTGTGGAGTCCGGCTGGATTCATTCAGGATTTCCTAAGCTTTTCGATGATGGAGGTGGAGGAGAGGCCCTTGATGAATTTGACGAAGCTGATTTTCGCGCCGCATCCGAGGAGTGCCTTCTTCTCGTCCTTGTCAATGTTGGCGATGTTGTAGTCGCCACCCTTGACGTAGACGTCGGGCTGGAGGGCCTTGATGATTTTGGTGCATCGCGGCTGGGCGAAGAGGACGACTGCGTCCACGCATGACAGCGCGGCGAGGGTATATGCGCGATCACCTTCCTTGATTATCGGGCGCGAAGGATCTTTCAGGGTCTTGACGGACTTGTCGGAGTTGAGTGCGACGACGAGGGCGTCGGCGTGATTTCTGGCTTTGACGAGATATTCGACGTGTCCGCGGTGGAGGAGGTCGAAGCATCCGTTTGTGAAGGCGAGCTTCAATCCTTTTTTCTTCATTTTCCCTCGCCAGGCGGTTGCGGCGCGGAGCGAAAGGATCTTCTTTTCAGGGTCGGGGCATTTTTGCATTGATGAATCGTTGTTGAAATGGAGGACGCGATCGTCCGCAAGTTTTGAAACCATTTGATTAGTCTATCACTGAAATCTTCATTTTCAAGGATGTCTTGCCAATGGTTTCCAAGCTGTCCACAATCTGATTTGTTTTTTCCTTTCCGTGCAATACTATAAACGGATGAGACTATTGAGTTGGAGGAATCCGGAGGATTGATGACGGCAAGGCGCAAATGGTTTCTTTTTGTGGGGGTGCTGCTGGCTGTCGGACTGATATTGTTCTCTATAGTCGTAATTTCCATTCCGATGCTGGTGCAGAAATTGCTGATTCCGAAGATCGAGTCGATATCGGGCGCTGACATTGACTGCGAAATTCGCAAGATTGGTGTTTTTTCCTCGGAATTCAACGACATCCGCATATCCAAGGGTGGCAGGAGGCTTTTCGAGTCGGACCAGATCAGGGTGAAGTATTATCTTTGGGGTCTTGGCGGGGTGCGTGATGTGCGGATCTGCGGGCTGAGGATAAGGCTGGATGGTCCCGAGCCGGCTCCACCGGCGGCACGGGCTGATCCGTCCTTGGACGCATCAGCCAAATCCACGGCCATATCGGGCACATGCGGGGCCATGAGGTCCATGCGTGAATTCATGAGGGAGTTGGCGAGGGGGATGAGGGGGTCTGGTGGTGGGGCCGTATTTGGGAGGACAAGGTTCAGGGTGAGCGGCGGGGAGCTGTATGTCCTCAACGCTGGTGGTGAGAAGCGGATAATCCCTTTCGACTGCGAGATCGATGCTGGCAAGGGGGACAATTATATTTCGTTTGTCGTGGAGGCGGAGCCGTTTTCGGGAAGGATGAAGTTTTCCGGGGATTTGAACAAGAAGCCGGTTCTCTCGATGAAGTCCGAGATGTCCGACGCGTCGTTGTCGGAGATTTACGAGGGTGTTTCCGGGAAGCTCTCCGGGGATGCGTCCGGATCGCTTTCGGAGCTTGAGCTTGAGGCGAAGCTCTGCTGCGAAATTCGCAATTTGCGCTTCGAAAAGGGTGCGCTGAACTTCGTTTCCGGAGTGGAGAGTCCTGCTCGGCTGGACCTGCGCCTTCGCAACGACGAGGTCGAATTTTCCCTTGGCGGGGTCGAGCTGGAGAAACCCGTTCCGTTGCTTCTTGGAGTCGAGAACGGCAGAATCAAATTGGATGAGAAGAGCCTGCAATACGATGGGATTCTGAAGGTCTCGTCCGCCGGAGGCGGAGGGGGGAGGGACGTTGAAGTGTCCGCTTTCGACTTGTGCTTCGACGTGAAGGGTGATGCTTCCGACGATTCCTGGCGGATGACCTGCCATAGGAGGAGCGGAGGCGAGAGCATTGCGGCGAAGTCTTCCGACGCATCGATTTCGTCCGGGATATCCGACGCGAGCCTGGAGATGACTGGTGGAGAGTCTCTGCGCGGCGTTTTGAAGCTGAAGGCTGGGGCCGGCAAGGTTCTTGCGAGGGATTTCCAGTTTGAAGTTCCGGGGGCTGATGTCGAATATGTTTTTGGCGGAGGGGCTTCATCGGGGCTTGCGAAATTTGCGGGCGCGGTTTTCCGGAAGGGAGCGCTGACTGTTTCCGGGATTGGCGCGAATGTGAAATTTGCAGATGGGCCTGTGGCCGATATCGAGGTTGATGCGGGCGCCATCGAGTTCGCCGGGAGGGAATATGGGAACGCCACGATATCGGGCCGCTTTGCGGACAAGTCGCTGGACATGAAAGGTGCATATTCCCTGCCGTCGGCCGGATATGATCTTCCGATGGAGGTGAGGGCCGATTTCTCCAAGGAGAAGCTCATATCGGTCAAGGCGGTCAATGATGACTACGTGAAGCTGAAGAAATTCGATCTCGGAGTTTTCGCCGGTCCGATGGCGGGTTTTTCCTGCGAGGGAGCCCTGAAGGTGTCATATGTCCTCGAGATAAGGGACGGGAAATTGTCGAGCCGCTTCGAGACGACGATAAAGGACTTCTCGATTGAAAACGTGGAATCCGGGGTGAAGCTCGAGGGGCTGGAGGGGGCGTTCCGGAGCGATGATCCGGCGATGTGCAGGAGCCTGCCGAACCAGAGGATGAAGGCGAAGAGCCTTGTATTCGGCAAGAACAGGCTCTCGGATCTGGAGCTTGTCTACGCGCTGGAGTCTCCAGGGTCATTTTTCATAGAGAGCTTCGACGCCGGGTGGTGCGGAGGCGAGCTGCATCTTTCATCGTCAAGGATAGACGGTTCTGGGGGGAAGAGCTTCACGGTGTATTTCGACAGGATACTTCTTTCGGAGATGCTCCGCGAGTTCGGCGTTTGCGAGGCTGGCGGAGATGGCAGGGTGAACGGGAGGGTGCCTGTGGTCTTCGACGGAGGCAGGATTGATTTCGACGATGCGTTCTTCTATTCGAGCCCCGGGATTGGGGGCAACATAAAGATGCGCAAGGCGGGCGAGTTCATGTCGGGCATTCCGGCTGAAGGGTCCCAGTTCTCGAGCATGGATCTGACGTTGGAGGCGTTGAAGGACTTCGACTACGACTGGTCGAAGATAAGCGTTGACAGCGAGGGGGAGGAGATAGTTGCGAAGCTTGAGTTTCTGGGGCGTCCCAGCGGTCCGCTCCCGTTCAGGCTGGATCGACAGACAGGGGCGTTTTCTAGGGTTGATGCTTCTTCGCAGGGGTCCACGTTCGAGGAGATCAAGCTTGATTTGAACTGCAGGTTTCCATTAAACGCGACCATGCGCTATATTAAGGCGTTCAAGGGTTTTCTACAAGACAAGGGGGTCAGATGAGGAGAATGGTTCGGTTCGTGTTTTTCGCGGCCGCTCCTTTGGTGCTTGCGTCGTGCACGCACCACAAGGTGGAGACGGAGAGCAAGGTGGAGATAGCGCCCGTGGAGGTGAAGCCCATACACATCGTGCTTGACGTGAACATCAAGATACAGGAGGAGCTGAAGAGGACGTTCGAGAAGGAGGATGAGATTGCGAAATCCATCTCCGATGCCGAGGCCGAGGCGGCTCTCAAAAGATATCTCGAAGGCGGGAAATAAGAAAAAAAGGAGAATGCAGGATGAAGGCAAATTTCTGGAAGGTCGCGTTTGTATCGGTTTTCGCCCTCTTTTTCATGGCCGTCGGACTGATGGCCGAGATGGACGCCGGCCAGAGACTGGCGATAATCAAGGCGCTCAAGATGGAGGGAGTGGTGGGGGAGAATAACAAGGGTTATCTGGAGTTCAAGGGTGCGCCGAAGGCGAAGGAGGTCGTTGACGAGGAGAACGGGGTCCGGAGGAAGGCCTATGAGGCGGTGGCGGCGAGCACGAAGGTCTCAGTCGACCAGGTGTCCGCGCAGAGGGCGGCGCAACTTGCGGCCGAATCCCCTGCGGGCACGTGGATACAGCTTCCCGACGGGCGCTGGGCGAAGAAGTGAACATTCGGGGGGGCGCATGCCTCGCTGACTGTTTATAAACGGAGGGGTTGATGTTCAGGGCCAGAGAGCAGGTGTTGAAGTGGTCCAACAGGACGGCGCTTGGGCTGTTGGTGTCGGCGCTTCTTCTTTCACCGGTCTTTCTTGGAGGCCGTTTTGCGTCCTTGTGGCTCGACGTGTCCTGGAGCGACCAGAGCGACATATTCGTGCTGTCGTGGTCTTCTGGAATAGTCTCGCTGTTCATATCCGTGGTCTACGTGGAGCTTTTCCGGCAGAGCCTGCGCAAGGTGTTTCTCTACCAGTGCCTTGCCTTCTTCTCCGTGGGGGTTTCGGAGCTGTTGTATTCGCTTCTGAGCATATCGTTCCGGGAGGCGATATGGTTCAAGGCTGGCGGAGGCGTAACGGCGGGGCTTGTGCTGATTGCCGGAGCTATGGAGTTCAGGAGACAGAGCCGGGATCTGCTTGGACCGTTTCT
>CAZGJP010000185.1:1606-5700 GCA_964526605.1 uncultured Lentisphaera sp. | reverse complement strand
GTAGTGCTTGATGATGTGCGGGATGAAGTCCGCCGGCGGCAACTTGTCGGCGTCCTCGTAGACCTTGAATATCTTGCTCTTCCTGTCGGCGGCGATTGCATTTCCGAACTGGGTTGACTCTGCGAACTTGAAGAGGTTCTCCTCCATGTTCTGAGTGTAGACCTTGCAGGCGTCGGGGCTGAGGGATCTTGGAACCGAAAGCGCATCGAGTATCATTGCGTAGAGGTTCGAATCGTCTATGGTTTCCACGGTCCTCGTGCGGGCGATTTCGGCGAAGGCCTTTTTCGCCTCCTGTATCTCCTCCTCGGAATTTCTTTTGGCGAGGAAGTCCCTGAGTAGCTTTTCCGGAGACTCGTTCTTGTTGAAGTTCTTCTTGAAGTAGTCGTTCCACTCGGGCAGGAACTTGGCCTCGGCCTTTTCGTCCTTGCAAAGTGATTTGATGAAGACATTGAGTGCCGCTGTATACGGTTTTCCGAAGAGGCGGTTGATTTCGGCCGTTCTTTCGGCGAGGATGTCGGTGTCTTTTTTTATGTTCTCGAGATTCTGTTTTACGGGATACGGTTTCTCCTCGTTGAGCTTCTGTATCTTCGCGTGGAGTTCCTGGACGCTGGCCTGGTAGCCCTTGACCTTGCTCCATTCCATAAAGGCTAGAAAGGCGAGGGTGAGGAAGAAGAGCAGGGAGATCGCGAGGATCGAAAACAAGACTATGTTTTTCTTCAGGAAGTCTTTCATTGTTCCTATAGGTCGAATGGGTTGTTGAGTTTTATCGCCAGCTTGAAGCTTGATATGGCGTCATCGCCCTTTGCAGGGTCGAAGGCGACCGTCTTGAGGTTCTCCACTATCTTGTCCTTCTCGCAGCCGAAGACGGCGGTCTTGGAGAGGTTCTCCTTGAAATCGTCTATTTCCTTCTGGGTCTTGCCTATGAAGTAGCCTTCGCCCTAGATACATTTGATTTTGCCGGTCGCGTCCTCATTCGTCGTGGTGGTCGTCGGCGCCATTCTTCTGAAGAAGGGCATCCTGATTCCGCTGTCCGCCTCTGGCTGCGGGGTGGCCGTGGCAGAGGAGCTGTCGGGCGCCTTGCCCTGGGCTATCTTTACGAACCACATGTTGTCCGGGGTGCTGGACTGGAGGTCGTTGAGCAGATTGGCCCAGTTGGACCTGTCTGCTAGCTTCTTCGCGGCGGTGTCATATGCGCCTTTGGTAGCGGTGAGGCGGCTGTAGGCTCCGCGGATTTCATTCTGGAGCCGTTCCGTGTTTTCGACCTCCTTCTTGCCGAGATCGAGTAGCCTCTCGTCTCTCAGTGCCTGCATTTTCAGGGACGAGAATATGAGTGCGGAGCATATGACCAGTGAGGCCGCGCTGCCATAGAAGTACGGCGACTTCAATCGTATTTCGTGCTGCTTCTTGATGTTCTGCGGCACGAGGGATATCTCTATCGGGCAGACAGTCAAGTTCCTGAGCCCGAGGCCTATCACTTCCGAGAACATATGCGCGACTTCCGCCAGCCGCTCCCTGTCTATCGAGTCGGAGAGAGAGACGACTTGGAAGGCGTTGAAGTATTCGCAAGGTATCTTGAGTTTCTCCTGGAAGAATCGCGGAGTGAAGGCCATCACGGAGCTTCCGCCGGCGAGGTATATCTTCGAAGGCTTGTTGCCTTTCTGCTGTGATCTGTAGACGTTGATGGACCTGTTGATCTCCCCGTGCAGACGGGTCATGACGTTTCGGACTATCTTCGAAATGGTCGCGGCGACTTCGGAATCGGGCTCCTCGTATGCGCCGCCCAGCGCCACGAATCCATGCTTTCTCTTGAGCTCCTCCGCGTCCTTGTATGGGATCCCGAACTCCTTGCTTATCTGCTGGGTGATGCTCTGTCCGGCGATCGGAATGGTTCTCACGAAGAATCTGCCGCTGTCTATGAAGACGAGGGAGGAGCATCTTGATCCTATGTTGAGCAGCATGACGCAGTCCTGGCCCCCTATCTCGTTGGCCCTTGCCGCGTTGTAACAGGATATTGGGGCGATGTCCACCACGGCTATCTGGAATCCGAATCCCTCTATGGCGGCGGTTATCTCCTCGATGTAGTCGTTCTTGGCCACGACGAACATGACTTCGATTTCGGTGTCGGCTCCCGCCTCGCTGATGAGCTGGTAGTCCCATACGACCTCGTTGATGGGGAAGGGGACGTTCTGCTTCGCCTCGAACTCGACGACCTGCCTGACCCTGTCCTCCTGTCCGCCGATCGGGGGAAGTTTTGCGAAGCGGATGAAGGTGGACTGGCCGGTGATGGAGATGTTAGCCTTCTTTGCGTTGAACTTGTTCTCGCTGAAGACGGCGTTGAGCGCCTCCTTCACTGCGGGGAGCATCTCCTCTTCCTTGAGTTCGCCTCCGAATTCCCTGAATATGAATTTTTCAAGGACGAGCTTTCCGCTGGGCGGGTAGCTGAATTCGGCGACCTTAAGGCTCTCGCTGCCTATGTCTACAGCCAGCAGGAAATCTGTTTTAGCCATGGTGCCCCTTTATTAGTCTTCCGATCGCGTGTTGATCTTCAGTAGCTCGTAGTAGTCGAAGTTCAAATGCGCCCAAGGTGTCTTGTCCGCGGAATAGATGCCGTTGCGGACTCTGTCGAGGTCGGGGAGGAGGGCGACAGCCTGGAAGCGTTTGAGGACTTCTGTCTCGGTTTTTCCGCGTGGGATGTTGTATCCGACGCCGATGACCGCATCGTTCAGCTTGAATGTCACCTTTATCTCCAGCTTTTTCACGTCGGAGGACGAGAATTTCTGGGCGGGCGCCCACCTCTTGAGGATGTGGGACGGGACGAACATCACTATGTGGTGTTCCTTGCCGTCCTGTGCGAAGGCCCAGTAGTCGGCCTTCCCGATCAGAAGCGCGTATTGCTTCTGTGGGTGGCCGGTTGGAAGTATTATCTCCATTTCGACGCGCACATTGTCGAGGTATTCAAAGTAGTCCTTGCCCATTTTCGAGTTCTTCAGGGCAACCGTGAAGTCGGCGCTTACCTGTATCCATTTGCTGGTGGCACCGTAGGTTTCCACGTTGTTGCTCTTGATGTCAGCGGTCTCCACGACCTCGGGTTTGATTACGATCCCGGTGATCGGTCTCTGCGGAATCTGGCCTGCCACGTCGATGGAGCCGAGTAGAAGTATGGACGCAAGCAAGGAGAGGGGGACAATGTCATGGTTTTTTTTTATTGCATTCATGGTGCGATCACCTTTGAAATTTCAAATTACGATCCTATAATCTGCTACCCGATCGGATTTTTTCAAACGTCGTTCAAAAAAAAATCATAAAATCCATCAAGGTGCTGTGTCGTGGGGAAAAACGATATATGGGTTGTCTTTCCGTGTCATGAGGAGTCGAGCCTAGTTTTGAACGGAATAATACGCGGACTTGGAGACTGTCCCGCGAGAGTCCTGGTGGTGGACGACTTCTCCACGCCACCGTATTCTCCCGAGAACGAATCGGTCACGGTCATAAGGAACTCCGTGCGGCTGGGCAAAGGCGCCTCTATACTCAGGGCTCTGGAGCATATCTCCGGGACCGTGGCTGGGCATGATGCGGCTGTCGTCACGGCGGATGCCGACGGACAGCACAGCGTGGAGGACATACTCAAGGTTCTGGAGATGTGGCGGCAGGTCGGGGGAGGCAGGACCATCGTCAGCGGGAGCAGGGATTTCTCCTCTGGCTCCCCGCCGCTGTCGAGCAGGCTGGGAAGGCTGTTTTCCTCCGCGATGGTGCGCATTGAGACGGGAGCATATTTCCGGGACACGCAGAACGGCCTGCGCGCGTATCCGTCCGGGTTCTTCGATGAAGCCGGAATACGTTCGCGTGGCTTCGGCTTCGAGACCGAAACGCTTGTCACGGCGATGAGGCTCGGATACGATTTCGAGTTTGTCCCCATAAGAACCATATACCCCCCTGGCAGGAAGTCTCGTTTCAGAAAGGCTGTCGACACGTTTTGGATAAGCATGCTGCATGCCAGACTTCTGTTCTGGCGTGGTTCGCGGAAGCGCGGATGAAGTCTTTGGTGTGTTTTGTGGTCACTAGACGAGGCGCTGATCTAGAGAGCGGTCTTGAGG
>CAZGJP010000185.1:0-1596 GCA_964526605.1 uncultured Lentisphaera sp. | reverse complement strand
ATCTGGTATTTCCCGAAGCACGCTGGGACGAGACACGTCCTTCCGGGCTCGACTTCGGCGCTTTTCGATCCGAGCCCCACCCTCATGGTGCAGTTCACCGCGCTTACAAGATGGAAGCTGTTCTTGTCAGTCGAATCTATCCACGGTTCGACTATTCTGAGCTCGTCCACGCGGAAGAAGGGGCATCTGTTGATGATCGGGAACTTCCTGTTGTAGTCGGAGTTTCCGGACACGCCGGGGATTCTTGGGGAGACCCTGTCGGTGAAGTTTATGCAATCGAGGGCCTCCCGCTTGTGGAGCTGCCTGGGCTTGCCGTCCGGTCCGACCCTGCCCCAGTCGCTTATGCGGTATGTTGTGTCGCTGTTCTGCTGGATCTCGAGCAGGAGGTTACCGCCTCCGATGGCGTGGACCCTTCCCGCATTGATGAAATACGAGTCTCCCGGTCTTGATGTGAAGGACTGCAGGCAGTTCTCTATGTCGCTCGAATCCATGCTTGCCAGGAACTGCCTCTGGGTGCAGTTGGAGCGGAGCCCCGCGAATATCTTCGCTCCCGGCTTGGCGGCAAGCACGTACCACATTTCGGTCTTGGGCTCCGCGCCGGGCAGTCTCCTGCAGGCGTCCTCGTCCGGGTGGACCTGAAGGGAAAGCCTCTTGCCCGCGTCTATTAGCTTGATGAGGAGCGGAAATTTGCCACCCCCGAACTTGTCTCCCAGAAGGCTGGCGCCGTAGAACTCGATGAGGGAGCGGATGTCCCTGCCTTTGAGGGGGCCGTTCGAGACAGTGCTGACTGCGCCGTCCCTGTCCGAAATCTCCCACGATTCGCCCACTGGTATGTCCGCTTCCGGAGCCCTTCTCCCGAAATGGGACTTGAGCATGTCGCCCCCCCACATCACGTTTACGTATATGGGGTCGAAGAGCAGGGGATATAGTTCGTCTCTTTCGATCATGTCTCCACCGGGGGAATATAGGATGTCATCCGCCAGATGCCCGGATCTCGGCCTCAGCCAGGACATCGCTGACGAACTTGCCGACGAGTTTGTTCCTTTTCACCGCCTCCATCCAGGTTTTCTCCGACAGGAGCTTAAGAAATATGTACAGGAAGGGAGGCGCGAAGCAGATGATTCCGCCAGTGCAGAAACCGAGAGGTATCCAGAAGAGTATCTCGGAAAGCTTGGGATCCATCATATGCATCGCCGCCATGGTGCAAAGCCCGACTACGAACATGGCCGCTCCAGCTCCCATGATGGAGGCGGCTATGAGCCCTAGCAGCAGATACATCGTGCCGACCCGGAGCTGTTCGGCTCCGAGGAGGAGCCTGCGCGCAATGTCCATGCGCGCAAGCTGCATCGTCCTTTTCACATGGCCTCTCATCAGGAAGACGAGTGTCGAAACGGCGATGTCCTTGAATATCTTGTTCATCCGTTTTCCGGCCTACTTCTCGCTGGTCTTTCTTCCGAGTATGTATCCGAGGAGGAGCGCCGAAATGGCGACTCCGCCGATGTAATACCATGGATTCTTGTGGACGTTGTCGTCAACGACCGCTGCCGCCTCTTTGCTCTTTTCCCATGTGACCTCGCCGGCCCTCTTCGCGGCCTC
>CAZGJP010000184.1:0-5722 GCA_964526605.1 uncultured Lentisphaera sp. | reverse complement strand
CTATTTCTCGACCTTCATGTATTTGTTGTTGATCTCGGTGAGGGCGAGGATGAAGAAGAACATTATCAGCCCCACGGCGCAAGCGTAGCCCGCCCTGCCTTCCTGGAAGGCGGAGCGGAACATGAGAAGCCCCGGGATCATCAGCTTGCCGTTCGGGCCTCCGTCTATTCCGAAGAGGATCATTATGTGCGCGTAGGCCTGCATCGTTCCGATTATCATCAGGACCATGTTTATCTTCACCTGGTTCATGATGAGAGGCAGCTCTATGTGGAGGAACTTCTGGAGAGGATTCGCCCCGTCCAGATCCGCCGCCTCGTAGACGCTCTGGTCTATGTTCTGAAGTCCGGCCAGATATATCAGCACGCCGACCACGCCAACCCAGGGGAAGCCCCAGAGTATCAGCGCCGGAAGCACGAGGGCCTCGTGCCCGAGCCAGACCGGCATCACGCCCTCCTTGAAAAGTCCACCCCAGCCAAGCGCCCTGTCGAGCAAGATGAGAAGATCCATGCATCCAGTCTGCGCCAGTATCCTGTTGAATATGCCCTCGTTGGGGTTGAAGAAGAATTTCCAGATCAGGAGATAGACCATGCCAGGGATTATCATGGGCACGACGAACATCACCTTGTAAACGTAGTTCCACTTCTCGCTCTTCAGCCTGTGTATGACCACCGCCGTCACAATCGAGGGAACCATCTTCACGACGTTGAACGCGACGAGGATCGCTATCACGGAGAACCCGCCCCAGAGCACCCTGTCGCCGCCGGCGTGCGCACCAAGCGCCCAGAGAACGAGCCCTATGCCGAGAAAGGCGTGGAGGACTCTGGCGGAATTGGCGCTCTCGCGCTCGTCGAGCGATGGCAGGGACCAGAGCGCCGCCCCGGAAAGCGTGCATGCCAGGAGCCATGCGCCCAGGGAGGCGAGTCCCAGCGCCTTGAAGATCGAGACCACGAGGAGGAAGACTGGAATGGAGAGATATATCCACTTCCTCTCGTTCTCGCTGTCCACTATGAAGTTGAATAAGCTGAAGATGATGAGGAAGAGGAGCAGTCCCAGACCGAGTTCGGCCCCCATGTTCACCTTTCCGGTCGCGATTCCCGCCCCGTTGAAGAACAGAACCACCAGGGAGAGGCCGGGGAGAATGATGCTGGAGATTATCTGGAAGAATCTGCCCCCCGCGGAGTTCTCCTTCCTGGCCGTGTTTATGAGTCCTGCGAAAATCGCAAAGACGGCCATCCAGAGCAGCGGCCTGCCCAGCAGCCTGTTGAAGTTCGCCGCACCGATGAAGTAGCTTATGTCCTCCCCGTTCCACCTGTAGAACGAGTGATACATCGCGTTAATGGCCGGATAGTAGGATAGCAGGGCGACGAGGAATGCGCTAGGCAGCACAAAGAAATACAGCGGCCAGTAGTACTTGATCTTCCTGCTTTCAACAGTCTTGGCCATGATCGTCATTCCTTCCTTTTAGTCGCGAACGCGTCGTAAGTCTTGAAGAAGTCCCTGCTGAATGGGGTGTCCGGCCTGGCCTCCGTCAAGGGACCGATGTTCACCAGATGTTTCGGATAGGCGTTCTTGAAGAGAAGATAGTTCTCCCACGCGGCCGGCAGCTTGAGGCTCGCCTCCCTGCGGGCGGCATCGTCGCGGGCGAATGCGAACTTCGCAAGCCATATGCTCCTGAGATAGTTCTTGTCCGGGGTCTTCTCGATGTAGTTGGTCACGTAGTTGTCGTAGTCCGTCGCGGTGGCCTCGGGGAGCTGCTCGTCCAGTTTCCGCAGATACTCCCCGGTGCTGGTCTCCCCCGATATGAAGGGCCAGTAGAGCTGTCCCTCGACCATCGCCGTGCGGCCTCCGCTCTGCACGAAGCTGAGCCATCCCCAGTAGCCCTCCTCGTTCGGCTCGAACGGCTCGAGCATCTTTATCGGCTTCGCCCCCTTGACGGAAGGTATCCACTGCGCCCTTTCGTTGAGCCGCTCGTTGTTCCTGACCGTCGTGGCGAACTGCAGGAACTTCAAGGCAAGACCGGGATTGTCGCTGAACTTCACAACCCCGAAGTTGAAGCCAGTCCCGCTCATCTCCTTCACGTTCCCGACGAAGTATTTCCCGAAGACCAGATGCCCCTTCGGCAATGGGAAGTCGAATATGCCGACATCGAAGCGCATGCGCTTCCTGATCCCGGCCGCATGGGCCGGTGAAAGCTCGTCGACATCCAGCACCACAGGCCTGGCCGCTCCGCCGCCGTCGGAAATGTCCGCAAGCTCAATGCCGGCCGACTCCCACAGGGTGGCGGCCTTCCTCGGAGATACCTTCACACGGCGCCTGGCGCCGTCCCTCTCGATCAAAAGTTCGACTTTCCTGCCATCCGCCGCCGCCTTGGCAAAAGCCTCGGCCACGCCCTTGGATGTGGATGCCGCAGCCCCATCCACCTCGAGGACAGCATCGCCCGCCGGCTGGTCGTTTATCTTCTTGATGAACGACGAGGCGTCCCAGCTCCCCGACGTGATCATCGCCGCCTTGCCCTGCACAAAGGCGAAGCCCGCATCCATCCTGTCTATGGACATGAAACCCGGATTGAAATACTTCGAAAGCTCCTTCATCAGATCGAGGGATGCCACGTTGTGCTCGTCCTGGTATTTCACGTCCCCCTCCAGGAGGGCGAGAACTAGCTCGTCGAAACCAGTTATGCCGTCGAAATTTCTGTCCAGTTCGAGAACCCTTCCGGCGGTGAGCATGGAAGAGTATCTCGGGCGGAATAGATTCACCTGGTAGCGCGACGACGCGATGGGGTCGAGGACGAACGGCGACTTGCGCGGCGATCTCAGGAACGGCAGATACTCCGACATGGCACCGTCCTCCCCGGCCTGTTCCTCGTTGAACTTCACAATTTCGGCGTTCCTGGCGTCGGAATATTCCCTGACTTTCTGGCATACCGCGAAAAGCTCGTCGAGGGTCCGGGGCGGCCTGTCGCTTCCGGCCGCCTTCGCAACCAGATCCTTGTTGTAGAACACCCTTATGGTGAATCTGCTGAATCCGACCCCGTAGTAGTCGAGCAGCTCCGTGATGTACGTGCCGGAGAGCCCGTCGCTGAAAGTGTCCATCCAAGGGACGTTCTTCAGTTCCGGATTGTCGGCATTGTAGGGATTGGGCTTGCGCAGGATTTCTCCCAGCGGCATGAAGTATCTCCCGCAGTAGTCCACTGTATTGAACATTCCAAGCTCGATGAGGTCTGGCGCAGTCCTTCCGATGAGCTGGGTGGTCACCCACTGGGCGTAGGCCCGTTCGGTGATCGGGATCTGCACTACCTCGACACCCGGGTTCTGCGCCTCGAAATCCCGGGCGAGTTCGGATATGGCATCACGTATTCCGAGTTCGAGCTGCCAATGCGCCAGCCTGACGGTCTTCTTCCCGCCAACTATGCCCGAGCTCTTTATGTTGTATACGTTTTATAGCGCGCCAATGTAGCAGAAGGCCAGTATCGCCAGACCGACGAGGTTGAAGACGGAAATTCTCGATTCGATGTCCTGCTTCCTCTTCACCGTCCACCCCCGGAACCGATCTTCTCGCCGGAGAGCTCCTCCGCTCTCATCTTGGCGAAGAACGACTTCGCGTTCGCGTTGCATTCGCTGTAGAATCGCCGGTAGAACTCCACCGCGGTCTTCCGATCCTTGGTCTTCAGCTCGGCGATCCGGGCTATCCTGAAATACGCGTTGGCCTTCATCGGGAAGCTGGTAGGGCCGAATTCACAGTAGGCCTTGAAATACTCGACGGTCGCATTGAAGTCGTCGTTGAGGAAGCTGTGCTCCGCGACCTGCGAGCACATGACAGACGCCAGAAGCCTGTCATTCTTCGCGCCATCCTTCTTGTCCAGCCCGGCCACGTAGTCCTTCAAGGCCGCATGGGCCTTCAGCGAATTGTCGTCCTTGAAATCGTTCGACGCGTGGGCGGCCCGGGTCAGAAGGGAATCCTGCCTGAAGACATCCGCGCCGTATTCGTCGTCGAGAGTCCTCCACAGGTCAACTGCCTTCCCAAGGAGCTCCTGCGACTCCGACTTCTGCGGGGAGAGCTTGGAGAGATGCATCAAGGCCTCCGCCTTCATCGAGAGGAAGAAAGGGCGCAGATCATCGGCCTTGTCGAGCAGAGAAAGCGCCTCGTCGTAGATGGACACCGCCCGCCGGTAGTCGTCGCCGGACACATTGTTCCTCTTCCCGAACTGGAGGCAGAAGGCCAGTCCTGCGAGAGACTCGCATTTCTCCCGCTTGGTCCTGGCCATCTTTCCAGCCTCGGAGAAAAGCCTCTGCGCCTTGTCTATCTCCTTGAAGCTGTATTCGTTCCAGGCCATGGCCGCCAGATTCTCAAATGAATCCGCAACTGAAGTGGCGGCGAAACAGAGAAGGAGCACTGAAGAGGCGATTGCCGCCATCGCTGTTTTTCCCGGGATTGAAAGCATAATCCACATATTCTACACCGGACAGGAATGATTTCAAGCCTACTTGAAGCATTCAGGAGTGGTCAGCTGCCGGTAGAAGTCCGCGTAGTGATCCTTCCTCTCGGAGTCCCGCAGCGCAATCGCCGTCCTCGGATGCTCGTTGAGTATCCCCGTTATCATGTAGGGAATTATGTAGCCCCATTCTATCTCCTCCTTGCCAAGCCGCACGAAATGGTCCTGTATCACCTGGAGAATCGGCTCCATGTTGTATTTCGGATTCTTCAGCCAGGCGAGGAGGAGCTCAATCGGACAGTTGCCCGCCCCGCGGCCTATCCCATTGACCGTCGCGTCGCAGAAGGTCGCCCCGCTCTGCACCGCCTGTATCGTGTTGGCAAAGCCGAGCTGCTGGTTGTTGTGCCCATGGAAGCCTGTCCTCTTCTTCTTCAGAACCCCGCAGAAGAGCTCGACGAGATACTTCACATCGTCCGGATACAGCGACCCGTAGCTGTCAACCACCGTCACCGCAGTGACGTTCGTATCCCTCTCGATCTGCTCGAGCCCCTTGGCCAGATCATGCTCGTTCACGGTTGATATGGCCATGATGTTTATGAACGGCTCGTAGCCGAGCTTCTCGACGGTGTTCGCAATCTCCACCGCCTTGGCGACGTCCTTCAGATACGTGGCGACGCGGACGAAGTCCACGAACGACTCCTCCTTCGGCAGAAAGTCCTCCGTCTCCACCCGGCCAATGTCAACCATCACGCCAAGCTTCATCGAGTCGGGCTTCTGCCCGGCCACATTCCTGATCTTCTCCTCCTTGCTGAAGCGCCAGTGCCCGTATTCCTTCGGGTCGAAGAGCTTCTCCGAAGCCCTGTATCCGATCTCCATGTAGTCCACCCCGGACTTTAGCAGCGAGGAATAAACCCCCACCACGATATCGACGGTTAATTACAAATTGTTTAAAACCCCCCCTACGCGAAGGGTCATACCCACTATCTTGATGTCCTCGTTGACAATTATGCTCATCTCATGCTCCTCTCGTTATTGGGTGTTCCAGAATAAATGCGCGATCATGAAAAAAAACCCCGCCGGAGCGGGGCTGATATTGCTTCTTGCGTGTCGAATCAGTCCACCGGCAGGTCCTGGTAGACTATGTTGTAGATGTCATGGTCGGGACCGACCACGAATTCAGGATGCATCCACGGACCATATCCCCAGCCGGAGACGTTCGGGCTGTCCCTCTCTCCCGGCAGAGCAATAGATCGCAATAGCGTCGAGTAGGGGAAGAGAGTGGAGGGAGGG
>CAZGJP010000183.1:0-5733 GCA_964526605.1 uncultured Lentisphaera sp. | reverse complement strand
TCGGAGAGCCTGCTTTGCAATCACCACAGACTCGCTTTTAACATAAGGTCTACTTTCACTTGCTGCGATCTTCGCAGAAGTGTATGAACTTGAGGGTGCGGAAGGCGTCGAACCATCTGTGGAATGCCTCGATGCGTTTTCCCACGCTGTCCGGACAGTTCCGCGCTATCTTCGGCCATTGTTCCGGGAAATTGTTCCTGACCAGGAATTCTCTGGCCTCGTTCTCGAGGCCCTCCAGCCAGATCATAATGTCCGGGATGCGATTCTCGCAGAGATATTCCGCCGACGACAGGAGTTTTCCGAGAGACACGAAGACCATGGGATCATGGGAGAGGCTCTTTTCTCCGGCCATTATTTTTTTCAGGGCGGGGCCAGTCCCGAACGGGACCCTGTCGGACAGTCTTCCCGACGGATGGACGAGTATTTTCTTGATTTCAGCAATGGAAGCGGTTTTCCAAAGCGCCTGGAGAAAGTAGAAGTCCTCTCCGCCCTTCCTGGTCTTCATGCCACCCGCCCTGACGTAGGCTTCGGCGGTGAATGCCATTGCCGAGCCCACAGTGTGGAACGCATAGGGCGAGCCTGCGCGCCTAAGACCTTCAACATAGTTCTCCAGATATCTCTCATATGTCTCTATCGCCTCGGCGGCGGCAGGGCATGCATCCCTGCGGTGCGAATATCCGAGCACGGCGGCATCGGCCTTTCCGGACGCGAAGAATCCGAAGAGGCTCGACAGATAATCCGGCTCGACGGTCGTATCGGCATCAAGCGAGGCGATGAAGGACGATGGATCGCCGGAGAGCATCTCCAAGGCAATGTCCATTCCTATCTTCCTCGCCTCGCCAACTCCACCGTCCAGGACGAGATCGGAATTCCCGTCATTGTCGGAGACCAGGAGCGTGTCGAGGCCGGCCGGCGCGTCGTTCAGCAGCCAGCGTATCGTCTCCATGTTGTCGCAAATGGTCTCCGCATCGTCAACCTTCCCCCGCGGACGGTTCACCACCACGACCACGCATGTCTTGGCGAGGAGGTCGCTGTCGTTGGCCGACAGGCTCCGGATCGTCGCAGGCAGATAGGCGCTCTCCCTGCATGCCGGAACGACCACGGCGCATGCGGATTTGGCATGTTCGTGCGGGATCTGATAGTCCTGCGCCAGCGAGAACTTTTCACGATATTTATCGAATCCAGACTTCATATTATGAAACAAAAGGCTAGAATAGCTGTCAATTTGGTTCGAGCCAAGGCTCGATGCATGCGGCCATGGATCAAGTGCGAAGCGTAATATACATCAAGGAGCCGGATTATGGAAAAGAATCAGCTGAACGAACTGCAGGCGAGGATAAAAGAGGCTTCGTCGTTCATTGCGCCCCTGAAGACCGAGATCGGAAGGATAATCGTGGGGCAGGAGCGCCTCGTGAACAGGCTTGTAATGGCGCTGATAGCGGACGGGCATCTGCTCATCGAGGGGTTGCCGGGGCTGGCCAAGACCATGGCGGTCAAGACTCTTGCCGGCGCGATAGACGGCTCCTTCTCCAGGATACAGTTCACTCCGGATTTGCTCCCGTCGGACCTGGTCGGCACGAACATCTACAACCAGCAGACGCAGACTTTCTTGGTGAAGACCGGGCCGGTCTTCGCGAACATAGTCCTTGCGGACGAGATAAACCGCGCACCGGCCAAGGTCCAGAGCGCCCTTCTCGAGTGCATGCAGGAAAAGCAGGTGACGATAGCCGGAAAGCTCCACAAGGTTCCGATGCCATTCCTGGTGATGGCAACTCAAAATCCTATCGAGCAGGAGGGCACATATCCGCTGCCGGAGGCGCAGGTGGACAGGTTCATGTTCAAGGTCGAGATCGGATACCCGGACAGGGAGGAGGAACGGAGCATCATCAACCGCATGTCGCATCCTGAACTCGACCTCTCCACCCTGGCGGTGGCGAGCCTGGACGATGTGGAGAACGCGAAAAAGTGGGTGGACAAGATATACCTGGACGAGAAGATAACCGACTACATCCTCGACATCGTCATCTCCACACGGCCGGGCTTGCGCCAGAAGCTGTCATCGCGCCAGTCCGAGGCGAAGCTGGACTTCCTGGACAGCCTCATACAGTTCGGGGCGTCTCCGAGAGCCGGGATAATGATGACCCTGGCCGCCAAGGCCGCCGCCTTCATGGATGGAAGGGCCTACGTGGTCCCGCAGGACGTCAAAAGCGTCGCTCACGACATACTCAGGCACAGGATAATGTTGTCCTATGAGGCGGAGGCGGAGGACATGGACTCCGCATCGCTGATAAGCAGGATCCTCGACGAGCTGAGAACACCATAAGTCGAAAGGCTAAAGGCTGAAGACTAAAAGTGAAGGTGAGAGTGGAAGGATACAAGATTCAGGATGCAGGATGAAGGGGGGCTTAAGGCGTAGGGCGTAAGGCGTAAGGCGTAGGGTTCAGAAGGGGAGAACCGGAGAATGGGGGGGAGCTAAGCCCTAAAATCCTAACCACCAAAACCCCCTATTTACTAAATCCGAAATCCGAATAACAAAATTTTAAAACGCTGAACGCTTTAACCAATTGTCAAATTACTAATTTCAAGTATCGAGTTTCAAATATCAAATACCAGATCCACCCATGCTTCCAAGAGAACTCATCGCCCAGGTCAAGAAGATAGAGATAAGGACCCGGCGGACGGTTGACGAACTCACCGCCGGCGCCTACCACAGCGTCTTCAAGGGGCGTGGTATCGAATTCGACGAGGTGCGCGAATACACCGAGGACGACGATGCCAGGGACATAGACTGGAACGTCACCGCTCGCACCGGAATCGCGCACATAAAGAAATACATCGAGGAGCGGGAGCTGAACGTTGTCCTCGCGGTGGATGCGTCGGCATCCACATCTTTCGGGAGCGGAGAGAGGACCAAGATGAGCCGCGCCGTCGAGATCGGCGCCCTGCTCACGTTCAGCGCGATACGAAACCACGACAAGGTCGGACTTCTCTTCTTCACCGACAGGAACGAGTTCTTCCTGCCGCCGAAGTCGGGCAAGCCCCACGGCATGCGCCTGATAAGGGAACTGCTCGCCAGGAGATATCCGGGATCCGGAACGGACATCAAGGCTGCTCTAGACTCGCTGATGAAGCTCCTGAAGAAGCGCTCGGTGATATTCCTGATAGGGGATCTGCTGGACGAGAAGGATTTCTCCCGGACGATGCGCTCAGTCTCGAGGAAGCACGACCTGATAGTTATAAGGATACTGGACAAGGCCGAGACGGATCTGCCGCTTTGCCCCGACATCGAGATGGAGGATTCGGAGTCCGGCCGGACGGCTCTGTTCCGCGCCTCGTCCATGTCGAATCTTGCGAAATTCGCGAATGCCGCGAAGGATATCCACACCCGGAACAAGACCGCCTGCCTCAAGGCGAATGTGGATCTGATAGACATTGAATGCTCCGAGGACTTCGTGAAGCCGCTTATGAGGTTTTTCCGTATGCGGGAGAGGAAGATGCGATGAAAGGGCTTTTCAAGGTTTTTCTGTTCGGCATGCTCTCGGCGCTATGCGTCATAGCCGCGCTGGCCGTCGCGATTTTCGCGAAATACCTTTCGACCGCTCCCGACGAGAAGCTTCCGGGGATCGAGTTGCGCCAGGGTCGGGATGCCGGGACCAGGATAGGCGATCCGGCCACATTCGAGGCGGAATTCGACTGCGCCTGGGGGACGGTTCCGCGCAAGATCGAAGCCGTTCTGCCGGAAGGCCTCCAGCAGATCGGATCGGGTGCTTTCTCATTCCGCGGGGCCGGCTGGGGACGCTGGACATGGAGGGCGGAACTCGTCCTCCAGGCCTTCAGGCCGGGAGAATACGCGGATGTCAGCGGAATCGCGGAGTTCACATCCAAGGATTCCCGCCACCTGCGGGTTCCCGTCAAGCTCCAAAAATTCTCGGTGGGAGAAATCCAAGTCGCGGACGATGCCGAGATAAAAATAGCCGGCAGGATCGAGGAGAAAAACACGCCCTCGCGCAAGCTCATCGCCGGAACCGCCGCGGCAGTCCTGCTGCTCGCCGTCGCAGCCATTGCGATTTTCGCGACGAGAAAGAGGAGGGAGGAAAGGAAGAAGCCCCTGCCATTCTGGCACGCCGCGCTCGATGCCCTCCGCGAATTGCGGATTTCCCAGGAGCGCGGACTGCTCGATTCGCGGTCATGCGTGGCGAGGCTCAGCGACATAATAAGAGGCTTCCTCGAGAGACGATTCGGAATGGACGCCCCAACCATGACGACACCGGAGTTCCTTGAAAGCCTGGGGAGAGCGGACAGCCCCCTCTCAGCCCAGCAAAAGGGATTCCTCTCGGATTTCATGCTCTCCGCCGAGCTGGTCAAGTTCGCGGACATGCCCGCTGAGACGGATGTGATAGAAAAGGCCATATCCGATGCGGAACGGCTGGTCCGGGAGAGCATACCAAAGACGGAAAGCGTGAAATCTGAAATTTGAAATCTGAACATTGTATGTGAAGATGAGATTCGAGAGTCCATATTATCTGCTGCTTCTGCTTCCTCTTGCCGGACTCGTCTTGCTGAACTGGCGCAGGAGGGCTCCATCCATAATCCTGCCATCAATAAGACCGGCTCTTGAATCTGGAGCATCGAAAAAGCTGGATTGGAGGGTGCTGCTTGACACCCTTGCGCTCGCGCTCATGATCGTCGCCATCGCCAGACCGCAGAGGGGGATGGAGGAGTTGAAGCAAAGGGCCGAGGGAATAGACATAATATTGGCTCTCGACCTCTCCGGAAGCATGAAGGCGATAGACGTCCCTGAAAGCTACCGCAGCGCGGAAAGCCTGCGCAGGGGAATAGCGACAGGCGCTCTGCGGGAGAGGGCCGATGTCGCAAAGGAGGAGATCAGGAAGTTCATCGAAGGACGTCCGAACGATAGGATAGGCTTGATCGCCTTCGCCCCACTCCCCTATCTTGCCGCACCTCCTACTCTCGACCGCATGTGGATCGAGAGACAGCTCGCGAAACTCGATCCGGGAGAGCTTGGCGACGCCACCGGCATCGCCGGGCCCATCGCAACCGCAACCACAAGGCTGAAGGACTCGAAGGCGAAGCGCAGGGTGCTGGTCCTCTTCACCGATGGAAAGAACAATGTGGACGCAAGGATCACCCCGATGCAGGCCGCGGGAATCGCGAAGGACTTCGGAATCGTCATCCACACCGTGGGCATAGGAAGCCAGACCGCGTTCGTCCTGGTGGACTCCCTTTTCGGGGGCAAGCAGCTCCAGCAGGTGTCGTTCGAGTTCGACGAGAAACTGCTCAAGGATGTCGCCGAGGCCACCGGAGGAAGATATTTCGCGGCGAAGGACGCCGAAGGCCTCGAAAAGACCATGCAGGAGATAGACAGGCTGGAGAAGACCAGCTTCGAGGAGCCCAAGTTCGTGGACTACCGCGAGATAGGACTGCCGCTGATTTCAGCCTCGCTGGTCGTCGCTCTAGCATCGATATTGCTTTCGAACAGTCTGCTCCTGAGAATACCATGAAAGCTTCCCGGCAAGAACGATTTTCCCTGTTCTTCAACGCTTGCCGTATCGCATGTCCCTTCGCGTTTTTTTTACCTAAATAACGCAAAAGACATTCCGATTCCCGAGAACTGGCCTCTGCTGATCCGCCAGGCCATGCTCCACGCAATTTCACTAGCGCATTTCGACACACTCGTCATTGCTGTATAGATTTTACATCGATGGACTTGCA
>CAZGJP010000182.1:4063-5767 GCA_964526605.1 uncultured Lentisphaera sp. | reverse complement strand
TAATCCAAAGCGGCGTCGAGCCGCCGCAGTCCAAAGTCAGGCTGATCGCCTGACAAAAAGAGAAAAACAAGGCAGCAAAATCATAACCAACAGGTTCTGCCAACCTCGCATCCGCTCGGTGGCAGACCGCGTTCCGCGCTTCGCGTCGCGGGAACGCTCCCTTCCTGCAATCTCCTAGATCGCCTGGCAGACGGTGACCGCCGCCACTCCGACGATGTCGTCGTCCGAGCAGCCACGGGACAGATCGTTGACTGGCTTCGCAAGTCCCTGGAGGATGGGGCCGTATGCCGCCGCTCCGGCGAGGCGTTCGGTCAGCTTATAGGCGATATTGCCCGCTCCGAGATCGGGGAATACGAGGACGTTGGCGGCGCCTTTTATCGGGCTGTCCGCGCACTTCTTCGCGGCGACGCCGGGCACGAGCGCGGCATCGGCCTGCAACTCGCCATCAATGACCGCATCCAGGCCCATCGCCTTTGCCTTCTCCTTCGCGATTTGAGTCGCCTTAACGACCTTGTCCACGGCCTCGTGCTGTGCGCTGCCTCTGGTGGAGAACGACAGGAATGCGATTTTCGGCTGGACTCCTAGGATGGCCTTGCATGACAAGGCCGATGCGAGGGCGATGTCCGCGAGCTGCTCCGAGTCCGGGGCCGGGTTCACACCGCAGTCGGCGTAGATCAAGGTTCCGTCTCCGGAGGGAGTGGGTTTGGCAAGGTCCATTATGAAGCAGCTGCTGCCGGTCTTTATCCCCTCCTTCGTGCCGATCACGGTGAATGCGGCGCGCAGCATGTCCGGCGTGGAGGCTATGCTTCCGGCGACCATTCCGTCGCAGAGCCCCTGGCGGACCATCATGGCCCCGAAGAAGAGCCTGCTCTTCATGTATTCGGCGGCGAGTTCCATAGTCATGTTCTTCTTCCTGCGGATTTCGCAGAGGACGCCGCAGTAGTCCTTCATAAGGGGCGAAGCCAGATGGTCGACGGCCTTGAAGGAATGGGACTTCAAGCCGGCAGCCTCCAGCGACTTCTTGATCTCTTCGGCAGTTCCGAGCACGAAGACTTCGGAGGCGATTTTCTTCTGTAGAATCTTCTCCGCCGCCTTCACGACCCTGTGATCGTGCCCCTCCGGAAGGACGATTTTCTTCTTGGCGGCGGCACAGTTCCCGATCAGTTTCTCGATGATAGCCATCTATCCTGCTCCTTGTATTATGTTCATGATTCCATGATTTCGCTGTCGGGCCTTGAAGACGAGTCGTTGCGGGCCTACTCGACGTTCTCCTCGGCCTTTTTCCTCCTGAGATAGTCCAGGGCGCGCGATATCTCCTTTTGGAGCTCCTTCGCGAACTGCCCCTTCCGGGCGTATTCCTCCCAAAGCGACATTGCGCTGTCCCACTTCTTCCCGGTCTCGAATTCGTATGATTTTCTCTTGAGGCCGTCGAGATCGGCCTGAACCTTCGCCTGCCTCTCGTCCTTCTTCAGTTCGACGGCCCGTTGGACTATCTTGTCGATCTCCGCCTTCGCGAGCTTCTCGTATTTCGCGACCCCCGCCTTCCTTGTCTTCTCGAAACGATTGATCGCGTCGCGGAATTTCTCCGGTTCCGGATTGGCCGCGTATAAATTAGACGATTCTAGTAACATCTGCCTGGCCAAATCCTCATACGCATATGCCAAAAAATTTAATTACCGTTTTTTTAATTGTTTTTTTGCAACA
>CAZGJP010000182.1:0-4053 GCA_964526605.1 uncultured Lentisphaera sp. | reverse complement strand
CTTCGAGGAACATCTGCCTGGCCCTCTCCTCCTTCGCCTCTGCCAAACTCTTTCGGAACACGTAGTAGGCCCCAAGGAGGACGATAGCGAAAAGCATTGCGAAGATCGCAAGATGAAGAGGATTGGAGACGAGCAGGCCCCTCCCGGATGGCTTCTTCGCGGGAGGCGAGTCCAGCGTCGATGGTTCGGCAGACTTCCTGCTTCCCGCAATCTCGCCGAGAACGGACTGCATCTCCGCGATCAAGTCGTCCCAAGAGGGAAACCTCTCCTGCTTGTCCTTCGCCATCATCCTCATTATCAGCTCCGCACAGCCGGATGAAATCCCGGGGACCACTTCACGCGGGTCGGGGACCGGAGAGCTAAGATGATGCGCCACCACGGTCATTCCTGTCTCCCCCGGATACGGCGTCTTGCCGGTCATTATGTGGAAGAGGCTTGCGCCCAGGGAGTACATGTCGGCCCGGAAGTCGACGCCCTTCTCCGCCCTGGCCTGCTCGGGGCTGATATACTGCGGGGAACCAACCATCATCCCGGCCATGGTCAGTTCGGCGTCCTCCCCCTGCAGTCTCTTCGATATGCCAAGGTCCATCAGCTTCACCTCCCGATCGGGGGTCAGCATGATGTTCGCCGGCTTTATGTCCCGGTGCAGAAGCCGGTGCTTGTCCCAGACGTACTTGAGAGCGGCCGCCACGTCCAGGCAGATGCGGATAGCCTCGTCCTCCGAAAAGCGCCTCCCCTCGTCCAGAAGCCTCTTGAGGTCGCTCCCGTCCACGAATGACATCGCGAAGAAATAAGTCTCCCCGTCGGCGCCGGCCTCGATGGCCCTCACGATGTTCGGGTGCTCGATCTGGGCCAGAGTCCTCACCTCGCGGAAGAACCTCTCCAGATAGGTCTTGTCCGAGGAAAGCTCGCTCTGGAGTATCTTCAGGGCGACAGTTCTCTGCATCGCCACCTGTTCGGCCGTGTAGACCTCCCCCATTCCCCCGACACCTATCCTCCTGCCGATTATGTAGCCGCCAATGCGCACCCCCTTCTTGAAGGCCGGTGACGGGGCGGACATCTGCTTGCCGCATGACGTGCAGGAGAAGGTTGTGTCGGGATTGTCGTCGTCCCACTCGAACTCGGAATTGCAGAATGGACACGCGTATTTGTTCTTCATTGTGATCGGCCTCTCGGGAATGCCGGCTGCGGAGCCGGGTTCGCTATGTCCGTTAATCTAGCCCGCTTTGTCCCCGGGGTCAAGCCGCTCTTCCAAGATGGCGCCAGCGGAGCCCTTCCCTGCATGCTACGCAGGGATTTTGGAAGGCTCCTCGACGTTGAAAAACTCCATCCCGGTGTTAGATTCCGAAAATCAAGATCAAAAACAACATGGAGAAGATGAAGATGAAAGTCGTCGTGGCTTATTCCGGCGGGCTTGACACATCGGTGATAGTCAAGTGGGTGAAGGAGATATACAAGGCCGAAGTCGTAGCGTTCTGTGCCGACCTCGGTCAGGAGGAGGAGCTCGACGGTCTCGAAGAGAAGGCGGTGAAGACCGGTGCATCGAAATGCCACATAAAGGACCTGCGTGAGGAGTTCGCCCGCGACTTCATATTCCCCATATTCCAGGCCAACGCCATCTACGAGGGCAGCTACCTGCTGGGCACCTCCATAGCCAGGCCCCTCATCGCGAAGCATCTGGTGAAGATCGCGGAGGCCGAGAAGGCCGATGCCATCTGCCACGGAGCCACTGGCAAGGGCAACGACCAGGTCAGATTCGAGCTCACATCATATGCTCTGAACCCAAGGATAAAGATCATCGCCCCTTGGCGCGAATGGAAGTTCAAGTCCAGGACGGACCTCATCGACTACGCCAGGAAGCACAAGATACCGGTCACAGTCTCGGCGGCGAAACCATACAGCATGGACAGGAATCTGCTGCACATCAGCTTCGAAGGGGGAATACTGGAGGATCCCTGGGCCGAGGCTCCGGAGGACATGAGCGTGCTCACCCTGCCGCTCTCGAAGACGGCCGGCACGCCCGAGACGATAACCCTTTCCTTCGAAAGGGGAATTCCGGTCGGGCTCGACGGCAGGAAGCTCTCGCCGGCGAAAATGATGAAAGCCCTCAACACGGTCGGCGCGAGACACGGGATAGGCAGAGTGGACATCGTCGAGAACAGATTCGTCGGCATGAAATCAAGAGGCGTCTACGAGACCCCCGGAGGAACAATCCTCCACACCGCGCACAGGGCGATGGAGAGCATCACCATGGACCGCGAAGTCATGCACCTGCGAGACGGCTGGATTCCATATTACGCCAAGCTCGTGTACAACGGATTCTGGTTCGCCCCGGAAAGGGAAATGCTCCAGACCGCAATCACGGAAAGCCAGAAATTCGTCACCGGCGACGTGAAGCTGAAGCTCTTCAAGGGCAATTGCAGAGTCGCGGCGCGACGCTCGCCATACAGCCTATACGACGCGAAGATCGCTAGTTTCGAGAAGGAGAACGTCTACAACCAGGCCGACGCCACCGGGTTCATAAAACTCAATGCGCTGCGCCTCAGAGTCCTCGCGAACAGCAGGCAGAGAAGAAAGGCATAGACAATCCAACAGACGACTCCGAAATTTGAACTTGTCAACTTGACAAGTTGGCCGGATCTCCGTATATTGCCGTCAAAAGACAGGATGGCTATTATGAGAAACATGCAGGTGGCTGAGCTCAAGGCCAATTTCTCCGACGTACTGGAATTTGTCCGCAAAGGAGGAAAGGTCGCCATCAACTACGGCAGGAGCAGAAAAAAGCTCGCCGTCATCATACCGTATCGGGAATATCACAGTGCGAAAAAGCGCCGGATTGGAGTCATGGAGAACCGTGCGACCTACAGAATCAAGAAGCATTTCGGACAATGATTTTCTATCCTCATGAACTATCTGCTCGACACGCACGCTCTGATATGGGCCACGCTCGACACTGGCATGCTTGGCAAATCCGCAAGGGAGCTCATCCTCGACCCCGGGAATGAAATACAAGTGAGCATCGTATCGTTCTGGGAAATATCGCTCAAGTATTCCACTGGCAGACTTGATCTGAGAGGCATGAAGCCGGACGACTTTCCAAGGACATCGTCTGAAATGGGGTTCTCCATCATGGGCTTGCAGGCCGAAACCGTCGCCAGCTCCTATAACTTGCCAAGACTTAACAACAAGGATCCATTCGACCGCCTCATAGCTTGGGAGGCGATAAAATCAAAGACCGTCCTGATATCGAACGACAAGGCCTTTGACGGCTACCGCAGATTCGGTCTCCAAAGAACCTGGTGATGGCTCCTTCAGGCTACGGCTTTATCTCGGCCGGGACAGCGGGCAGCGCGCCCATCTGCCATTTCACCTTTGCATTCTTCCTGCCGTCCTTAGATGCCGGATAGCATTCGAAGACGAGATTGCCGCGCCACGGCTTGCTGTCTTCGGCGCATTTGAGACTTACGACGCAATTGTCCCCATCCACTCGCGAATCCATCACCTCGACCCCCTTGGGAGGCGAGAAGAGTTCCACGCAGAATCTGGACTTCTCGTTGCGCAGTGCGGAGGATTTCAGGCTCAGCTCCACCGTCCCCCCCGGCTTCAGCTCGATTTTCTCCGGCATCTCGACGGCTGGCATCCAGCCCTTCCTGACGACTGAGACCAACGCCTCCGATGCAGGGACGAGGTGGTAGTATATGAATGCCTGCATCATCTCGTCGCACGGGACAACGTCCCTCTCGACCTTCGATCCTGCGAAATTCGCGGACGCCACGAGGCGGATCGGATGCAGGCCTGGCTTCAGATCGGATGGGACGAAAATCGTCGCGTTGATTTCCGAAACTCCGGAGGGAATTTTTCCGCCCGAGATGGAGGCCCCCTTTGGCGCATCCTTCAGAGATATTTCGATCTCCCCGTCAAAACCATCATGGCGCTCCATCCTTATCTTGAACGGCGCCGACGTCCCGGAACGCAGGTTTATCGCTGATGGATGGATGTAGGCCGCAAAATCCGGACGTGGGCGGTCCACACGGAGGATATAGCGGTATTCCC
>CAZGJP010000181.1:0-5807 GCA_964526605.1 uncultured Lentisphaera sp. | reverse complement strand
AAGCGACCGAGGCGATTATGGACAGGTCGGTGTAGCTCGCGCCGAACACGCGTTTGAGGTATATGAAGCCGAAGGGGCCTATTATTCCCATGGCAAGGAACCATGATGCATACGCCAGGGTCATGTTGCGGAAGTTGTGGTCCTTCATGGGGATCGCGAGCTTGCCAATCAGGTTGGCGCCTGGAGGGGGAGGCGCCCTCTTCGTGTCGGGAACCTTGAGATGCAGGAGTATGTCGATAATCCCGGCCGCCGCTCCTATCGCGAAGACGATGAGGAAGCCGGTGTAGGATCCGCCCGGCTTCTCCGGCGCCGGAAAAGCATCCAGTATCTGGCCTGCCAGCGCGGTTCCAACGAAGAACGAGACGGCGGTGAGGCTCTGTCTTATGCCCCAATATCTTTCGCTGATCTCCTGCGGGATGATGTCGGCCATCCAGTCCAGCCATATCGGCCCGGCGCAGTTGGCGAAGCACGCGGCCAGCGCCAGGAGCATTATCAGGACCAGCGCGGCCAGGTTCGGCCTGTTCCAGAAGCAGAGAATGACTGCGACCGGAGCCAGCCACAGTATTCTGTTCGCCAATGAGAGGAACCCCCAGTATCTCTTTCGGTTCTGGAAATGCTCGGAGAATATGGCCGACGGAACCTGGAAGACGGCCGAGAGCTGGATGAAGGTGCTGAAAATCCCCAGCATGATCCCGCTGCCGGTAAGACTCTCGAAAAGCATGGATGTCGGTATCCCGAATGCTATCGAGAACCACAGCATGCCTATCATCCCGGCAGCAGTGCTGGTGAAAAGCGATTTTCTGGTGCTGTCCATAAAAAAACATCAATCTATATGCGAAATCCGCAAAGACAAAGTATATTTAGGACGGAACAAAGGGATCAGGGAGGACGGCATGAGAAAGGCGGTATTCGGAGGCAGCTTCGATCCTCCGCACGAAGGCCACATGATGTTGGCCGGAGCCGTGCTTGGCCGGAACCTGGCAGAGCATATCGTCTTCGTCCCGGCGTGGCATCCTCCCCACAAGAGACAGAAGCCAGTGGCGTCTTTCGACGATAGGCTGGGCATGCTCCGCGCCGCCGCCGGCGACTCGCGGCTTCTCTCCGTCTCCGACATCGAGCGCAGGATGAGAAAAAATCCGTCCTTCACATTCGACACCATGGAGGCGCTGGAGGCGGAAAATCCGGACGACGATCTCCTGCTTCTCATCGGTTCGGACAGTCTCCTCAACCTCCACGGCTGGTTCAGGGCCGCAGACATCGTCCGGAAGTGGGAAATCCTGTCCTATCCCAGGCCCGGATTCGAGGCCGGTGCCAGGGATCTCGAGACGCATTGGCCGCCGGGAATCGCGCGGCGGCTCGCCGATGGAATAATGCCGGAGGAGGTCCTTTCCCCCCTTGCATCGTCGCAAATACGGTATAATATCAGTGCATGCGGGAACTTCGACGGGCTGCCGGACGCGGTCCGCGACTTCATAGTCGAGAGGAATCTCTACAAATCAAAAAAACGGAGAGGATGAATGGCGAAGAGGGGATCGGATGCGAAGAGGCTGGCTGAATTCTGCGCCAGGACGGCGGACGGGATGAAGGCCGAGGACATCACAGTCATGCAGGTGGGGGAGCTCACCACTGTGGCGGACTATTTCGTCGTGTGCGCAGGCAACTCGACTCCACACCTGAGGGCCATAAGCGAGAATGTCGCGGACAGGGCCAGGGAGGAGTTGGGACGCAAGCCTCTGATGGCGACCGGAAGCCCGGAGAGCGGATGGATGGTGCTTGACTTCGGCCCGGTGATAATGCACGTGTTCTCCAAGCCGGCAAGGGAGAAGTACGACCTCGAGAACCTCTGGAACGACGCCCCGAGAGTGGAAAAGACCGGAAAAGGAAGAAAGACAAGGTGAAGAATCACGGCACAGCCAGCGAATTCGAGTGGGAGGAGATATTCAGGGAGGACGACGCCAGGATTCGCAAGTACATGGACGAACTCCCGAGGTTCATACACGTGCCAGGCGAGGACGAGATAACCATCGGCGAGGCCCCCTCGCCGGAAAATCCCTTCCTGCCGGGACAGGACGACTACGACGAAGACGATTCCGACGAGAACACCCCGGACTGGAGGGAGAGAAAGGGAGCGGAAATAATGAAGAAGCTACTGCGTCTGTCGAGAGCCTGGATGCTGGTCCACAACGCGGCTCTGTCGGGGGCGGAAAGACGCATGGGATTCAAGGCGACAACCCTGCTCGCCATGGCCTCCGGACGCCTGATGGCGTCCGTGAACTTCGGAGAGGAGAACCCCGATTTCGCCATTGCGCATTGCAAGCGGCTGAGGGGAGATCTGAGCGACGCGGAGGCGGTCATGAGGCGGATAATGAGGGCCAGACCCGAATTCAGACGCATCGTCGAGGAGCAGATTTCCGCCCTCGCGGAGATATCCGAAATGGTCTCCGACAGGATATTTGAACTCAGGGGAAGCAGAAAGCAGGGAAGCCGGCCCTGAGGCACGAGGCAGTTGCACAAGCGCCTCGATGAGCGGATTGCTTGATGGTTGAGCTGATTTCAAAACTCCGTATTCGGGGTAAATCCGTCGGAGTTCACAACTCTAGTTGTGTATTATTGTCAATAAGATACACAAGCCGAAAGGACTGATGGACAATTCCTTCGAAAAGAAAACGCCTTCTCCGCTTGCAGCCTTCGCGAGGCGCTTCGACTTCGTGCAATTCGCCACCATCGTCTTCCTCTCGTCCTGCGGACTGCTCTTCATATACGGGATCGGACAGCAGATCGGAGGCCGGATACAGGACTACTGGTGGAGACAACTGCTCTGGCTGTGCGTCGGCTTCGCCGGATGGGCGTTCTTCTCCTTCGCCTTCCCGCCGAAGCAGATCAGGATAATCGCCCCGCTAATCTATCTCGCCTCGCTGTTCCTGCTCGTGGCCGTCCTTGTGCAGGGCAGGGAGGTGAACACGGCGAGAAGCTGGATCAATGTCGCCGGCTTCAGATTCCAACCATCCGAGTTCGGGAAAACCGGAGTGATAGTCATGCTCGCGTGGCTGCTCAGCCTCAGGGAATTCGACATCAACAAGCCGCGGAATCTCGCATGCGTGGTCGCCCTCGCGGGGATTTCCTTCCTGCTCATATGCATCGAACCCGACCTCGGCACGGCCATCGTCCTGATCCCCGTGACCTTCTTCATGATCTTTGTCGCGGGGCTGAGCTGGAAGTGGATACTCGCGGCGATAGTCGCCATCTGCATAATGATCCCCGCAGGATATCCCCTCCTGAAGGAGTATCAGAAGGAGAGGATTAGGGTCTTCCTCGACCCGGAAAGGGATCCGCGCAACAGGGGGTGGAACAGCCTGCAGGCCGAACTGGCCGTCGGCAGCGGAGGCCTCCATGGCAAGGGCTTCATGCAGGGAACCCAGCACGCGCTCGGTTTCCTGCCCCAGACGGTCTCCAACACCGACTTCATATTCTCCGTGATAGGCGAGGAGACAGGTTTCGTCGGCGCAAGCGCGATAATCGCGGCATACATCCTGCTCTCGTTCTCCCTGCTGAGGACCGCAACTCTCGCCGATCCCTTCGGCAGATACCTCGCAGCAGGCGTCGCCGCAATGATATTCTGCCACAGCTTCATCAACATCGCCATGACCGTCCGCCTCCTGCCGATCACAGGCCTGCCTCTCCCGCTAATAAGCTACGGGGGAACATTCACCATGAACACACTCGTCCTCCTTGGCATGGCAAACGCCAGCTTCTATAGGAGAAACTGGGAATAAAGACGTGTATTTGCCGGCAGACATTGTTGAATAAGCTCCCGGCGGGGCTATCTTCCCTATTTCACCCAACTCCTTCACTATAATATCGGGAAGACCAGATGCCGGGAGAGATCAAAGCCAGACGCAGTTCGCTTCAGGTGGAGCTCGAGTACTGGTTGTTCCTGTTTGCCGCCGCGCTTGCGGGAATCCCCCCTCTCCGTGCCGCCTACAGGATAGCCGACATTTGCGGCAGGCTGATTTTCCGCTTCAACCGCAAGCAGAAGGAGAGGGTGATACAGCATCTCATGCATGCGGGAGTGGCGAAGGACCGCGGGGAGGCGATCGAGATAGGCAGGAGGAACTTCATCCACTTCGCCAAGCTGGTGGTCGAGATAGTCGTCTCGCCAAGATATCTCAAGAAGGATAATCTTTCCGACTTCGTGACGATCAGCGGTCCTGAGGAGTCGAAGAGGCTCTTCTTCAACCCGGGGAAGTCGCGCAACTGCATTCTGATATGCGCCCATTTCGGGAATTGGGAGATGGCCGGCCAGGCATATACGCTGCTTTCGGGCGTGCCGCTGCTCAGCGTGATGCGCCCCTTCGACAATCCAAGGATAGGCGAATACATACTCGGAAGCAGGGTCGGGGGAATGCACACGGTATGCGACAAGCGAGGCGCCTTCAAGCCTTTGCTTCTCCAAATGAAGAAGTCGCATTCGGTGGCGTTTCTCGTCGACCAGCACGCCAATGCGAAGGAGGGGGTGGTCACATCCTTCTTCGGGCATCCGGCCCGCACGCACAAGTCGCCAGCCGTCCTCCATCTCAAAACGGGGGTCCCCATCCTGCTCATGATGCCAAGACGCGCATCCGACGACTTCAAGTTCGAGCTCATCATCTCCGATCCGATGATTGTAAAGCCGGGCGGGAATCCGGACGAGGACGTTGTGCGGATAATGCAGATGATCAATGACGAGACTGAGAAGGTGATAAGGAGATATCCTGAACAATGGCTCTGGGCGCACAGGCGATGGCTGGACATCAACAGGTGAAGATTGAATATACCTCTCTGGCCCTTGCCGGAGAGGATTGGCGCGGGCGGCTCCAAGAGGGGCTCGACGCCTGCCACGAACATGGATTCTCCTTCGGAATACAAATCCACAACAGTGATTCGGAGGAGAACCTCGGGAAGCTTTCCAGCCTCGGAATAAAGCTCAGCTTCCATGCCCCGGTCCTATCCGACTGGCAGATCAATCTCGCCGCCGAAGATCCGGCTCCGGCCATGGAGTCAATCTCAAGGACGGCGTCCCTGATGAGGAGATTCTCCGTCGAGAAGGCCGTGTTCCATGGGTTCAACATGACGGACATCCCCATTCCGGCCTTCGGAAGAGGACGCGGCTACGAGGAGTCCTTCGCTGCGATGAAGAGGCCGGAGTTGTGCATGCGCCCCGGCTCAAGCATCTGTTCCGATTTCTTCTCCAGTGATGAGTACCGGACGAGGAACAAGAGAGTGGGGGAACGGCTTGCCATCATCCGGTCTGGTTTCCCCGGCTTGAAATTCCTCGTCGAGAACGACTTCCCCTGCTACGGGGCGGGTTCGATATTCGCCGAGCATCTCGCATGGATGGGAAACCCCATCTGTCTGGACATCTCTCACCTGTGGGCGTCTTCGTTCATATTCGACAGGGACTTCCATGGCGAGGTGGGAAAATTCTTGAAAAGCGGATTGGTTGAAATGGTCCACCTGCACGCATCTAAATTCACCCCCGAAACCCCGAAGAGCGAATGGGCCGACGGCCATTTGCCGCTGAACACTGAAAACCAGATGAATCTGCCCGCCTTGATAAAGCTCTGTCGCAAGCATTCGGCCACGAATTTCATCCTCGAAATAAACGATGTCAGCCGCAAGGACATTGATTTCATCGCAAAGGCGATGGGGTAGTTTGCGCGGAGTAAAATACTTTACGGCGACAAAACTACGGAGCGCGGTGCAGCCAGAAGTGGTTTGCGCGGCGTGCGGCGGCGTAGCCGTAGGCGGAGACGGGTCCCCGCGCAAAC
>CAZGJP010000180.1:0-5823 GCA_964526605.1 uncultured Lentisphaera sp. | reverse complement strand
AGGGTGCTCGATTCGGATCTCACCATCACCAAGTCGCAGTTCGGAGCGCCTCTCTACATGGCGCCGGAGGCCTTCGACAGCGCCAGGAGCGTGGACGAGCGAGCCGACATATTCTCGATTGGCGTGATCGCATACGAGATGTTCACGAAATGCAGGCCCTTCTCCGGAACAGCAATCGAGAAACTCATATCGAACATAAAATACTCCAACCCCGTCGATCCGCTGAAGCACAACGTCAACATCCCGGCCGAGATCAGGGAGCTGATTTCCTTCATGATCAGGAAGGATCCATCAGAGAGATACAAGGACGCGGGAGAACTTCTGGAAACCCTGGACCAGATCGCAGGTGGACAATACAGGCTAAGGGAGCATGATGGCCTGGCATCCAGACTGATTGGGCGAAAGGGATTCTGGAGCTGACCGGCGAACCGCGCTACCTCCGCAGGAGGGCCGGCGGGTTCACCGGTTTTTACAAGAGAGCCCTTTGCGCCGTCCCCTTCCAGTACTTTGCGCCGCATGCCACGGCGTAGCCCCGAGGCGAGACGCGCCTTGGGCGAAGACGGGTCCTCGGCGCAAAGATGTTTGCGCGGGGACCCGTCTCCGCCTACGGCTACTCCGCCGCAGGCCGCGCAAACTGCGACAGCCTCGAAGCTTGATTTATGATACGCGCAATCACCTGCCAGAGCGCAAGCTTGCCATTACAGTCTATATGCATTGTCCATCCTTTCCGGACGGATTTTTGGTCTTCTCAGTCTCGATCTTCTCCGGGGCCTTGGAGCTTTCCTTGCGGAGTATCCTGATCGCCTCCTCGGCGGCTCTGGATTCGGCGGCCTTCCTGCTTGATGCGGTTCCGCTGGCGACCTTCTCTCCGCCTATCCAGAGAGAGACGGTGAACTTCCTCATGTGGTCCGGCCCTTCGCAGTTGTCTATCCTGTATTCGGGGGTTCCGGAGCCGCTGGCCTGCGTGAGCTCCTGGATGTATCCCTTCGGGTTGAAGCCGGAGAGCAGCTCTTCCGGAGAGGGATAGAAGAATTCCAGCAGCGGTATTATGAATCTCTCGGCGGACGATAGCCCCCCGTCCAGGCATATGGCCCCGCAGAGCGCCTCGAAGGAGTCGCATAGGGTGGACGAGCGCCGGTTCCCGTCGCTCTTGATCTCCCCGCGGCCCATCCGAACGAACTTGTCCATATTCACGTGGCCGGCGAAAAGCGCGAGGGTGGACTTCTGTGTCAGGAACGAGCGCATCTTGGTGAGTTTTCCCTCGTCCGTCCCTGGATATTTGGCGTAAAGATAGGCGGTCACCACCATCTGTATCACCGAGTCGCCGAGGAATTCCATCCGCTGGTTGTCGTAGGGCAGGGCGTTTTCGGACGAATATGACGCATGGGTGAGGGCTTCCAGCAGTATCGACTGGTTCTTGAACTGGTAGCCTATGTCCTCCATCCCTGGCAGGCTCTCGATGTGTCCATCTGCTTTCATTTCTCTCCGGAGCGCTTGAAGTCGAGGATCTGGAGCTGTGGCGACGTCCTTCCCCTGAAAGTATTCAGCTGGGGGCTAGCGGCCACGTCCACGAGGCCGATGTCGTGAAGGTCGGCACAGTCGCAGTTGAATGCGATGAACTGGAGCTCCCTGTCGAAATCGTCGGCCAGGACGCCCCTGCTGTGGACCTGCGCCGCCGGGCTGGCGTACTTGATGTGGAGGCGGTTTATCCGGAATGCCGGACTGCTGTTGCCGTAGCCGAATGGCTCGAGACGTGGCAGCATATCGAAGAACTCCGTGTTGATGTCGGAAAGGCTGGCCGTGCCGTCGAGAGTCAGATGCGGCATGCGCGACTCCGAGTTGGTGCATTTTCTGACGGATTCCTCGAAGCTCTCCCTGAACTCCTCCAGGCGTGAGCTCTTGACCGCGAGGCCGGCGGCCATCGCATGGCCCCCGAAGCGCTCGAGAAGATGGGATGAATGGGAGAGAAGCTCCAGGATGTTTATGTCGTCGACGCTGCGGGCCGAGCCGTAGGCGATCCCGTTCTGGACGCTGAATATGATGGTCGGCCTGTTGTATTCCCTTGCAAGCTTGGAGGATACTATGCCGATGACTCCGACATTCCAGTCGACCCCGTAGACGACTATCGAAGCTCTGTCCCCGACATCCCCCAGCTTGTCATGCGCCTGCCGCGTGATTTCCGCCTCGGTCTCCTGCCTCATGACGTTGAGCTTGTTTATCTCGTCGGCGTATCTGGTCGCCGATGTCCTGTCCCTCTCAACGAGCATCTTGAAGGCCGTGGCGGCGTTTTTCAGCCTTCCGGCGGCGTTTATCCTCGGGGAGAGGCTGTAGGTGATGTCCGATGACCTGACCTGGTTCATGATGTTGGATCGTTCGCAGAGCGCGTTGATGCCGGGCCTGATCTGCTCCGAGAGCCTCTTAAGCCCCGAGCTGACCATTATCCTGTTCTCGCCCACCAGCGGCACCAGGTCCGCGACCGTGCCAAGCGCGACCAGGTCGAGGTCCTTCCGCAGATCATGCTCGTCTCCGCAGTAGGAGTGGGCTTTTCCGTATTTGATGAATCCGTGGGCGAGCTTGAAGGCGACTCCGACACCGGCCAGGATATGGAGATGTCCGAGTTCGGGATGGAGCTTGGGGTCTATGACCGAATGGGCCTTGGGGATTTGATCCGACGGCTCGTGATGGTCGCTGATTATCACGTCTATCCCCTTGCTGGAGGCAAGTTCCACCGCCTCCCGGGCAGATATGCCGCAGTCCACCGTGATTATCAGTTTCGCCGGATTCTCGTCGAGGGCCTTCACAAGGCTTTCCGCCGTCATCCCGTATCCGTCGTCGAAGCGGTGCGGGAGGAAGCAGGAGACTATCCCGCCGTTGTCGCGCAAGACCTCGTATAAAAGGGCGCTGGCCGTGACCCCGTCTGTGTCGTAGTCCCCGAAGACGAGGATGTTCTCCTTCGCGTGGATGGAGCTCCATATTCTTTCCGCGGCCTTCTCCACTCCGGGCAGGGCGAAGGGGTCGCCAAGCATGGAGAGGCTCGGCTTGAAGTAGGCGTTGATATCCTCCGGGGATCTGATGCCCTTTGCGGCGAGAAAGACGGCTATGGCTTTGGAGCAAGCACCGAGCCTCATCGTCTTTTCTATCTCAGTTCCGGGAATGTCAGCTGCGTTCCATATGTATTTTCCGATCATTACCGAGAGTTGTCTGTTTTTCGAAAATATAATACCTGGCGCCGGAAAATTCAAATCCTCTTTATGCCGGATGCTCGGGAAAAAATGAAAATGGATGATTCCCCCGCTTTCATTTTAGCCGACGGAGGCTATTTTCCAAGGTTTGCAGCCCTCGGCTCGAACGAACCCCAAGATCTCACGGCTGGCGGGTCCGCCCCCCGGTCAACAACAATAAAGGTGGAGGTGCCAAGTGTTCCCGGCTCTGTGCAAGTACATTCCAGCAGTTCTGCTTTCGGCAGTGCTATGTTCCTGCGCCACAGTGGACAACAACCACCGGACGATGATAGATGCGATAACGCACTTCGACGACAGCGGTTTGAAGGCGGAGAAGATATATCCCGCGTTGGCGGACATGATAAAGGCGGAGGCCGGAGCCGTGCTGGTCCTCGGGGGGCAGCGTTTCGAGATATACAAATACAACATGAACATTCCGGAGCAGAGGGAAAAGCTCGAGAGGATCAGGAATAGCGGAGAAATAGTCATAGTCGGGTTCAAGTACAAAGTCCTTGTCAACGGATCCTTCATGCTGCTCAACTACCAGGGACATCCGATGGAGGCAGACATAATAGAGGCGTTCGAAAATTTCAAATAAACTGCGTCGGCGTTTGAAATCCTCGCCCCGACTGCTATCTTGCGCCTTGCTCAGCGGCCTCCTAGGCTCCGGCCGGGATTCCGACGGGCGGAGACGCATGGTCGTTAAATTAATTCATTAAAACCCCAAAAAAAAGGAAGCGGACAATGGGCAAGAAAGACAAGAAGGACAAGTTCGTCTATGTGTTCAGCAAGAACAAGGTTGATGGCGACGCCTCCATGAAGGAACTGCTTGGCGGAAAGGGCGCGAATCTGGCCGAGATGGCCAGGCTTGGCCTGCCGGTGCCGGCAGGATTCACCATCACCACCGAATGCTGCGTGGAGTATTTCAAGAGAGGGATGAGGTATCCGAAGCACCTCGAGGAGCAGGTGGACAAGGCTCTCTCCAGAGTCGAGGAGGAGATGGGAATGGAATTCGGGGACAGATCCAACCCGCTCCTCGTCTCCTGCCGATCAGGCGCCCGCAAATCCATGCCGGGAATGATGGAGACCGTCCTCAACGTCGGCCTCTGCCCTGACACCATCCCCGGACTGGTCGCCAAGACCAAGAACGAACGATTCGTATACGACGCATACCGCAGGCTCATAATGATGTATTCCGATGTCGTGATGGAGAAGGCCGAAGGAATCGAGGCCGCCGACGGCAAGGGCATCAGAAAGCAGCTCGACGAGATGCTGGAGCATGTCAAGCACTCGAAGGGATACAAGTCCGACACCGATCTGACGGTCAACGACCTCAAGAAGCTCTGCGAGGAGTTCAAGAAGAAGGTGAAGGCCGTCCTCGGAAAGGATTTCCCTGACGACCCGAAGGAGCAGCTATGGGGCGGCATCGGCGCGGTCTTCAAGAGCTGGAACGGCAAGAGAGCCATATCCTACCGCAGGATCGAAGGCATCCCGGACGAATGGGGCACGGCCGTCAACGTCCAGAGCATGGTGTTCGGAAACATGGGCGAAAGCTCCGCCACGGGCGTGGCCTTCAGCAGAAACCCGGCCACCGGCGAGAACAAATTCTACGGCGAATGGCTGGTTAACGCGCAGGGCGAGGACGTGGTCGCAGGAATCAGAACGCCCAACCCGCTCAATGAAGCCACCAAGAACGACCAGAACAGGCACCTCGAATCACTGCAGAAGTCCATGCCGAAGGTCTACAAGGAACTGCATGACATCCGGGACAGGCTCGAAAAGCACTACAAGGACATGCAGGACATCGAATTCACCATCCAGGAAGGCAAGCTATACATGCTCCAGTGCCGTGTCGGCAAGAGGACCGGAACAGCCGCGCTCAACATGGCCATGGACATGCTCAAGGAGAAGTTCATATCCGCCGAAGAGGCCGTGACGAGAGTGTCCCCGGCCCAGCTCGACGAACTCCTGCATCCAATCCTCGACCCCAAGGCCGAGTCCAAGGGCACAGTCGTCGCGAAGGGGCTCCCGGCGGGCCCCGGCGGAGCCGTCGGTGAAATCGTCTTCAGTTCCGAAGACGCCGTCGCCGCCGCAAAGAAGGGCAGGAAAGTCATCCTGGTCCGCGAAGAGACCAATCCCGAGGACGTCGAAGGCATGCGCGCCGCGCAGGGCATTCTCACCGCTCGCGGCGGGATGACCTCCCACGCCGCCCTCGTCTGCAGAGGATGGGGCAAGTGCTGCATAGTCGGCGCCAGCGACATAAAGATAGACCTCGCGAGCCGCAAGATGAACGTGGCCGGAAAATCCTTCGGCGAAGGCCAGATGATCTCCCTCAACGGCACGAGGGGCATAGTCTACGAGGGCGCGGTCTCCACGATAGAGGCCTCCGAGAACCCCTCCTTCAAGAAGTTCATGGAGATGGCTGGCAAGTTCCGCACCATGGGTGTGAGAACCAACGCCGACACCCCGGAGGATGCCGCCCTCGCGCGCTCCTTCGGTGCCGAAGGCATAGGACTCTTCAGGACGGAGCACATGTTCTACGGAGTCGGCAGCGAGAAGCCTCTCTTCTTCCTCAGAAAGATGATACTCAGCTCCACCCTCG
>CAZGJP010000179.1:1041-5907 GCA_964526605.1 uncultured Lentisphaera sp. | reverse complement strand
CGGAGAAGATCACGGGAGCGCTGCTCGACGCATACTACGAAATCAGAGGCGGACTCGGGTTCAACAAGACCCCGGAGGAATACGGAGCCTTCCCCACCGATCCGTATTCGCACACCCCGAAGCATGCCGGAGCCAGCCAGCCGGGAATGACCGGCCAGGTGAAGGAGGAGATCATAACAAGGCTCGGAGAACTGGGCGTGTCGTTCTCCGATGGAAGAATATCATTCAGGCCGAAAATGCTCCGCAGGGAGGAGTTCCTGAAGGAAGAACGCGAGTTCGCATTCCCTTCGCAGGACGGCGCCGATCAAATCATCAGGCTTGAAAAGGACAGCCTCGCCTTCACGCTCTGCGGAGTCCCGGTCGTCTATCAATTGTCGGATGAGGACGCGGTCACGCTGTTCCGCGGCGACGGGAAAAGCAGGACATTCTCCGGAACGGCTCTCGATGTGGAATCGAGCAGTTCAATATTCGAACGCAAAGGCGAGATCGCGAAAATCGCAGTGCGGCTGCGTGAAAACAGGATATGATCTTCTGTTATTGCAATTCGATCCGAGTGCCTAAATCACCCCTTGTGGGAAATATTGTGCACCATTTATCATCCATCATCCATCATGCATCGCTTAAATTGCTCGGCACCTGCCTGTGCATGTCCGTTCTGGTGCATCTGCGTTCAGCCGAGCCAATTCCCGCAGGCAAAGGTTCCTATGCGGACAATCCGCCTGACGAGAAGGAAGTCAGGGAACTTTTCGAACGATTGCCCAGGGTCGAGCCGGAAATGACAGGGCACCCCTTGCCAAGTAACGACTGGTGGACGACACAGCTCCACGATCCATGGCCCGGAAAGATGTGGGCGAATCCTGCGACAATCAGCGCTGACAGCAATGGAGTGAACATATGGTTTCCTAGCGGATGGACGGACAGCGGCTGTGAAATGGATCATGGAGAGCCACTTCGAAAACTGGGAGTTGATCGTTCTCCGCCCGGACCTGATTCAGATATCATCGTATGCGATTTCGAATTCGAGTCATGGCCATCCGACTGGAATATCTCCGGAACAGGCTGGGGCAAGGGACCGACCGACAACGCCAGTTCCCGCGAAAAGGCGAACGGCATCGCCGGGAGAAGATACGCAAACGGCTATCTGCAGGAGGGGGACCGAGGACAAGGCGAGATGGCAAGCTCTCCATTCACCATCCAACGCGACTACATATCCCTGCTGGTCGGTGGAGGAAGCGATGGCGGAAAGGCGCGCGTGGCGCTTGAAATTGAAGGCATGGAGATGTTTTCAGCTTCAGGAAAAAATTCATGGCAGCATCATCCTGTCCTTTGGGATGTGAAATCGTCCAGAGGGAAAAAAGCAAGATTGCGTCTTATCGACCAGACGGGCGGTGGATGGGGATGGGTATCTGTAGATCAAGTGATCCAGACAAACAGTCCCGAAGCGTCTTCAGGCGTATTCACCAAATGCTCAACAAAAAACTGGGGCGACTGGACCCAGACAATGCGCCTGAAAAGTTCGCCAGTTAAACACATTGATGTCACTTACGGGCACGGCCTGCCCTTCGTATGGATTGAATGCAACGGAGTTGATCTGAGCGTGGCAGGAATGCCGGACTCGATGACGGACGTCTCCGGCAAGACCGTGAAACTGCCATATGGAGGCGATGCACTCGTATTGACATGCGGCAAGCGCAGTTTCTCGCTTTTCGCCCCTGAAAACACCAGTTTTTCCACTTCGGGCCCAGGGATTGACATTCATTTCAGCGGGAAAAGCCGTTATCTCGTGGTGGCACTCCTGCCGGACGCGAAATTCGCAGGTGATTTCCGGAAATATGCATACGCCATCCCGCGGGACACGATAATGAACTACATATACGACCGGAACGCTGGAGAGATCATCACGGAATGGATAATCACCGCCGACGCCTTGCGCGGGGAGTCAAGGGAAGTCCTTCAGGGCTGGCTCCCGCACCACCGCAGGGCGACGCGCAACAGGATTGTCTTCATCGAGCCTGAATTCGCCACATTGCGCGGCAGGATGCGTCTCGCCGCTGGGAACAAGTTTGAAATTGCCTGGCCCTTCAAGGGAATACTCCCAGTTCTTCCAGCCCCCGAATCCGTTGAAGGAACCTCGAATCCCTATCGGCTTGCGAGAATGAAGGACTTCATCCGCAAATGGACCGCCGACCGGGAATCGAAGCCATACTCAGGACAGGACACATACTGGGGAGCAAAGGAGTTCCTCAGAATGGCCGAAACAATGGCGATGGCAAGACAGCTCGGAATGCCTGAGGCTGAAAAGCTCAGGGACATGGCCAAGGATGCCCTGTCAGACTGGCTCACCTACACGCCTGGAGAGAGCTCGCGATACTTCGCCAAATATCCGCATCCTTGGAGCGGACTTGTCGGCTTCAAGACCAGCTACGGATCCGGAAAGTTCACCGACAACCATTTCCATTACGGATATTTTACGTTGGCCGGAGCGCTGCTTGCGATGGACGATCCCAAATGGGGAAGCGACTTTGCGCCAATGCTCAGACTGGTGGCGAAACAATATGCGAACTGGGAACGCGACGACAAGGACTTCCCTTGGATGCGCTGTCTCGATCCATGGAACGGACACTGCTACGCTGGAGGGACATCCGACCGCAGCGATGGCAACAACCAGGAGTCGTCCTCGGAGGCGATGGGGGCATGGACAGGTTTGTTCCTTCTTGGAAGCGTTCTCGGGGACGATGACATGGCAGCCGGTGGAGCAATGGGCTGGGCCATGGAATCGGAGGCAATCGCCGAATACTGGAACGACTACTCCGCTTGGAAAATCGGTCCCGAGGCGTCCAACTACTCGCCGAACTACAAGAGCAGGCATTCGATTGTCAGCGTGCTGCGCGACCGTGACATCGGCTACTGGACATGGTTCAGCGGAGAAGCCATACACATATACGGGATCCAATGGCTGCCGATGTGGACATCGTTGCAGTATCTCGGGCGGGATCCGGTTTTCTCCGAATGGCAGGCGGACAAGATGCTCAAGGAGCAGGGCAAGGGAACGCCAGTTCCGTTCACAAAGCTCGGCGATGACTGGGGCAATGTTGCATTGGTGCCGCTGATATTCGGGAATCCGGACCGGGTGGCGAAAATCCTCGATGAAGCCCATGCTAGCAACGACAAGCTGGCGGACTTCGGCCATGCCACGCCCACATACTACTTCGCTCACAGCATGCGCTCTCTGGGGAAGATTGCGTGGGACTGCTACACATCTGTTCCAACGAGCACGGTGTTCCGCGATGAGAAGGGAGAAATGACGGCAGCCATATACAATCCGTCGTCCACGGAGATTAGGGCCGACATTTTCCGTGGATCCGCGAAAATCATGACGGTTGTCGCCCCACCGAAGATTCTATCAAAACATAGGATAAAAGGAGATGCCTTGTGAAAATTCCGGAATGGACCAAGAGGATCACTGTGGTGTTAGCGATGATTCTAATCGCCACATTGGCGTCCGCGCAGGACAGGACTGCCAGCTCCAAGAGGGGCGTATGCTTCAACAAGCTGACCGAGGAGCAGGCGCGGATGCTCTCGAAAGGGGTGTCATGGTGCTACAACTGGCATTTCAAGGCCGACGAATTTCTCCTGAAGGCCGATTCGCCGCTCGATTTCTATCCCATGGTGTGGGGCGCTCACGAGGAACAGCTCAAGGGCTTCGTGGCGCTCCTCGAGGGCGGATTCAAGGCCAAATATGTCCTCGCCATCAACGAGCCCAATCTGAAGGGACAGGCCTTCATCATCCCCGAGGCATGCGCCGGATGGCATGGAAAAATCAAGGCCGTCGCGGAAAAACACTCCGTGAAGACGATCGGTCCGCACATGGCGATCGGCTCGGCGAAGGAGTCCAGCGTCAGCGCCTTCGACCCCTTGGAGAAGAAGGAAATCCCATATACATACATGATCCCCTACATGGATGCGCTCTTTCATTTCTTGGGTGGAAGCGACGGGGTCGAGGCCATCGCAGTCCACAGCTACGGAAACATCAACGAACTCCGCTGGGTCGTGGACATGCTCCACAAGAAATATGGCAAGCCGATATGGGTCACCGAGTTCGCATGCTGGGATGCAAAAGATGAAAAGGAACTTTTGCGATACATGGAAGAAGCCGTAATCTTCCTGGAGACATGTCCGCACGTGGAGAAATACGCATGGTTCAAGGCCGACATGGACGACAACAAGATGTCGCTCATCGGCAAGGACGGCAAAACCCTGACAAAGCTCGGGGAGCTCTATCTGAAGCTGCCGGGGAAAAAGGATTGAATGCGCACGGGAGGATATTCCATCCATGCCAACGATAATCGAGTGTGCGCCCCTCTCTCTCGGACTCGCGCCACACGATTTTTTCATTTTTTTTTGTTTTTCCACTTGACATTTTCATCCGGTTATGCTAAAATTTAATTATTAACTTAAATTTTAACTACACATGGGCGGGGACGAAGTGAGAAGGAAGGCGACAGTGTCGATGGAGGACATAGCGGAGGAGTTGGACACGTCCATAGCGACGGTGTCCAACGCATTGAACAACAAGGCGGGGATGAGCGCGGAGCTTCGCTTGAAGGTCTTCAGGACGGCCGAGCGGCTTGGATACGATGCCTACCGCAAGTATTCCATTGTGAACGCGTATGACAGGAAGCTGAAGTTCGTCGTCGTTCTATATGGCCAGATCGGGGGGCATCTCGTTGAGGAAATGCAGCTGGCCATTGACAACAAGATTCACAGGGAGGGTCTTTTCCAGCTCCGGTATCTTTTCAACGCCGGCGACGAGAGCCGCTCCGAGACGGCAAAGGAGCTGTTCTTGAAGAGGCTGGAACAGGAAAA
>CAZGJP010000179.1:0-1031 GCA_964526605.1 uncultured Lentisphaera sp. | reverse complement strand
TGTCATGCTATATGAAAATGCCGGATTCGTTCATCAAGAAATTCCAAAAGTCCGGCATCCCAGTGGTGATGCTCGAGAACCGATCGGATTTTTGCAGTTCAGTTTCGATCGATAACGTTGACGCTGCATATAAGGCGACAAGCGCGTTGCTCCGTCTTGGCAAGCGTAGAATCGGATGCATCATGCCACAGGAAGACTTGGACCACGTGTGGAGGGATCGCATGACTGGCTACAAGAAGGCCTTGAAGGAGAATGGCGTCTCCTACGATCCCGACTATGTATACGTAGAAAACACCGTCACGATATCGGAGGGCGAAACCGCCACGGAATATATGTTGAAGAAACATCCCGGGATGGATGGAATGCTCTACGGTGGCGACTATCAGGCCTATGGCGGGATCAAGGCATTGAGGAAGGGAGGTCTCAGGATTCCGGAAGATGTCGCGGTCATCGGTTTTGACGACATGAAGATGAACAATGTTATTCTACCGTCTCTTTCCTCCGTCAGGCAACCTATATTTGAAATGGCGGAGACAGGGCTGAAACTGCTACTCGATTCCATGAGGAAGAGGGCATGCCGTCGTGTATCAAAATTATTGAAGGCTCAACTGATACTGAGAGATTCGTGTCCGAAAACAGATAAAAAAAGAGGAGGAGGAAGATGAGAGGGAAAAGAGATGAGGCATGGCGGAGGGGGCACGATCGCAACATATCTGAAGCTCTGACGGACGGCCGTGTTCGGAGCCGACCGGCGCGATGGCCCGAACGATGGATATGGGCATGCTTGTCAATGCTGCTCTTTTTGTCCGTGAAGGCATCCGGCGATGGCCAGAATCTAATTGTCAACGGCGATTTCGAGATGGAAGATGAAACTAGCTCGAAGGATGTCCGGAAATGGCTTGAATGGCATGACGGAGACAACACTTCCGGCCGTATTGTTGTCGATGCGCAAAGGGGGCATGTTCTTATGCGTGAAATCCGGGGGAAGGGAATAGGCGGTTCCATTCAGGGCGTGAAGTTTGCTCTAGGCG
>CAZGJP010000178.1:0-5952 GCA_964526605.1 uncultured Lentisphaera sp. | reverse complement strand
GGACCACATCCTCCAGATCGTTCACATGGTATGTGCGGCAACCGGAGATCACCCTGTCGGTCTTCTCCGAATCCGAATCAAACGCGGCAACTATCTTGAGCCTCTTGCTGCGCATGTTGAAGTATGAGAGCAGCGCCCGTCCGAGGTTCCCTATGCCGACCAAGGCTATCCTTATCTCTTCGCTGTCCTTGAGAGACTCGTTTATCTTCTCCTTGAGCTCGGGGATCCTGTAGCCCCTGCGGGGAATCCCCGCGCAGTTGACCTCCATGAGGTCGCGCCTGACCTGCGCGGACGTGTTGCTCGCAAGCTCCGCCAACTGGTGCGAATATATGAAGTGCAGGCCCTTCTGCTCAAGCTCGCTGAGTATCCTGCGGTACATGCTCAGCCTCTCCATGGTCCTGGGTGGTATCTTGTTCATGGCAATCTCCTTTTTGTTACTCTTTTCACACGTGAAACTTTTCACATGACTAAAAAATACAGTTGCGCTGCCGCTTTTCAAAGCGCCGGGGAGTTATTTGTCGCAAATGCCTTGTTGGCAATGGAATATAAGGGAGGTTCGGATCTCCGTGGGGATTTCGTCCAAGCCCGGCAGGAAGACTGGAGCCTAGTGTCCTGCGTCGCAAATACGTTGAATAAAATTATGCCTATTTTTGATGCGGATTTGGCCCCGAGGCCGAAGGCGCTCGGGGTCGAAGACCGCGCGGAAAAGTCGAAGAACCCGATTCCAACGGACATCGGGTAGGCATAACCGTTTTGCTGCGTGAGTCTTTTGGCGTTCAGCCGTCCTGCTGCCGCTCGACGATGCTCGCATCGCCTTCGCGGCATCGAAACGCCTGACCATCCAAAATTTCTCACGTTTTATTTCAACTTATTTACGATGCATGACACTAGGGGCGGTGCATGTGCGGATGCGGAAGATGGGGCTATGTTTTCTTCCGCCAATACGGGGATATCTCGCGCAGCATTTCGATGATCGGCGGGAGTTTTTCGGCGATGAAATCCATTTCCTCCTCGCTGTTGTATCTTGAGAGGCTGAAGCGGACTGAGCCGTGTGCGGCGGTGTATGGCACGCCGATGGCGCGGAGGACGTGCGAGGGTTCGAGGCTTCCGCTGGTGCATGCGCTTCCGCTCGATGCGCATATGCCCATCTGGTTGAGCATGAGGAGGATGGCCTCTCCCTCGACGAATTCGAAGCTGATGTTGCTGGTGTTGGGCAGTCTGCTGGAGATGTCGCCATTGACCCTTGTGCATTCGACGGATGCGAGAAGCTTACGCTCAAGGCGGTCTCGCAGCCTGGCGACCTTGTCCCTCTCCTCTCCTATCTTTTCTGCGGCCAGCTCGCATGCCCTGCCAAATCCGACGATGGATGCCACATTTTCCGTGCCGGCGCGTCTGCCGCGTTCCTGGTGGCCGCCTATGAGAAATGGCTTGAACCTGACTCCCCGGCGGACGTAGAGGGCGCCGACACCCTTCGGGGCGTGGAGCTTGTGCCCGGATATCGAGAGCATGTCCACCGACATTTTGGAGAGGTCTATCGGGATCTTGCCGGCGACCTGGACGGCGTCGGTGTGGAATAGGGCGCCCCGCGAGTGGGCTATGCGGCATATCTCCTCGACGGGATAGATGTTTCCGATCTCGTTGTTGGCCCACATGGCCGACACCAGCGCGGTGGCCGAATCCACATTTCTTGCTACGAATTCCATGTCGATCCTGCCAAGCCCGTCCACGGGGATCTCGACGACTTCGTATCCTCTTCTGGAAAGTTCCTTGCCCACGTTGAGGACGGCGGGATGCTCGACCTTGCTCATGAGAACCTTCTTCCTCGGCTCCATGACTCTCAGGGCGCTGAAGATGGCGGCATTGTCGCTCTCGGTTCCGCAGCTGGTGAATATGATCTCCGTCTCGATCGCCCCGAGAAGGCCGGCCACCGAAGCGCGCGCACGGTCAATCTCCCTCTGCACCTGCCCGCCGAAGTGGTGTATGCTCGAGGGATTTCCGTATAGATCCGTGAGAAAGGGCTTCATCGCCTCGAAGACCTCCGGGGCGACCTGGGTCGTGGCGTTGTTGTCGCAGTATATGACCTTCCCGATGCTCTTCACTTGACCTCCTCCACGCCGATCTCGGGGCAGATGAATTCGCGCAGTTTCGCCTCGATCGTGTTCTTGAGCGTGAGATGTGAGACCGGGCATGACGAGCAGCGGCCCTGCATCCGGACGAGCACCTTTGTGCCCTGGATGTCGACCAGCTCGACGCTGCCGCCGTCGTTCTGCAGATGCGGCTTTATCTCCTTGTCGAGGACCTCCTGGATGCGCATTATCTTCTGGACGACCGTCATGCAGACGAATCCGGCCCTCTCGTCCTTGGCGCATGGCTTGCCCTTCCAGACCTCGTCGAGAATCTCCTGGATTTCGTCGATGCAGGCCCCGCATGCGCCTCCGGCCTTGGTGTAGTTGGTTATGTCCTCGGCGCTGTGCAGCCTGTTCTCGAGCGCCACCTTGCGAATCTTCACGTCAGTCACTCCGAAACATTTGCAGACGAGCCTGCCCTCTTCGGATTCGTCCTTGCCGGCCGGGCTCTTCTCGCCCTTGTAGTTGGCAATCGCCGCCTGCAGGGCCTCCATTCCCATGACCGAGCAGTGCATCTTCTCCTCGGGAAGCTCTCCAAGCACGTCCACAATGCCCTTGTTGGTGATCTTGGCGGCGTCTCCGAGCTTCATGCCCTTCACCAGCTCGGTCAGAACCGATGAGGAGGCTATCGCGCTCGCACACCCGAAGGTCTGGAACTTCGCATCGGTTATGGTCCCGCTTGCCTTGTCTATCTTGAGGGTCAGGCGCAGGGCGTCTCCGCAGGTGATGTTGCCGACCTCGCCGACTGCATCCGGATTCTCCAGCTCGCCCACGTTCCTCGGATGGAGGAAATGGTCCATAACCTTTTCATTGTAATTCCACATCTTGGGGCCTCGCTTTTGATTCAGGGCTTAAGTTAACAGCCGAAGGCGAACTTGCAAGGATGCTGAAAGGTTTCCGGCATGCCTCAACCGCAATCGGATCCGATTCCAGCTTGCCATCTTGAAAGCGCGGGCTAATGTATCCAAGGCGTAGATATTCACCTGAGTAAGAGTTGAACTCTTACCTAGCAACTGAGGTGGCTCTTGGCTCCATCTTCGGACAGCGCACTGGAGTTCAAGCGGCGGAAAATCGCGAGGACCAGGCTTGCCGTGCTGGCGACAGGCTGGCTCAAGGCCTTTTCCGACGCGCTCCTGCTCTGCTCCGTGCCTGCTGCAGCGGCAGTCCTCTCTCTCAGGATGCTCGGGATTTCCGCGTCGTCCTCCGCATACCCCGCCGCCGGAACAGCCCTGCTCGCGGCGCTCTATCTGTCTTTCAGAAATTTTTCGCCGGCAAAATCCTCCGAGGGACAGGTCGCCGCCTGGCTTGACCACATGTCGTCGGGAGGAGGGATGCTCATGGCGGCCGAAGAGGATGTGGACATCATGGATCCGTCATGGGAACAACGATTCCGCGATCTCAGGCTCCCCAGGCTCGACCTTCGCATCACGCGCCTCGTCGGCCCGATGCTTCTTTCCGCCCTGCTCTTCGCCTTCGCGATTCTCGCGCCAATGCGGGAGGCGAGGGCCGCCACGAAGCCGCGACGGATGGATCTCTCCGGACAGACGGCGATGCTCAAGGAGGAGCTTGGCCGTCTCGACGAGATGGGCCTGATCCAGGAGAAGAGGGCCGAGGAGATACTCGAGGAGATGAGAAAGCTGGAGGAGAACCGTTCCGCGCTCGACCCCGCGAGAAGCTACGAGGAGCTCGACGCGCTCGAAACCGCCCTGAGGGATGCGGCCGAAAGCGGATTTGCGAATTTCGCGAAGGCGGCGAAGCTGTCCGCCGAGTTCGAGTCGGCTGTCTCCACCCTGAAGGAATCGCCATCGGGAGAGTCGGAGAGGAAAATCCGCGACGCGGCCGAAAAGCTGAAGGATTTCCTCGAACAGAACCAGGAGTTCCGCGACATGCTGGTTAAAGGCGGAATAATGTCCGAGGAAGACATCAGGGACATCATGGAGGCCAGGATGCCTTGCGACAAGGAGACCCTCGAAAGGATAGCGCGGTCTGCGAAGGAGCTCAAGCAATGCTCCAACTGCTCGGCGAAGGAGCTCTGCTCGTCGGGGCTCTGCAGGAAGTCGGCGGAGGAGCTCGAGGCCTATCTCGCGGCGAACAAATCGGGAAAGGATCCTTGCGAAGGAGCAGTTCTCCTTTCTCCCGAGCAGGAGGCCTATCTGTATGGGCAGCCCGGATCGGGGGGAGTAAGCCGGGGCAGGGGAGATGCGCCCATGTATCTCGGCTCCGAGAGCCCTGAAATGAAAATGGGAGAAAAGCGCAAGATCGAAAGCGGAAGCATCAACCCGGAACTGGGCGAAAGCGTCGGTTTCTCCTTCTCCGCTCCAAGCGTGGAAGAAAATAGCGGAGCCGCCACATCAACGGATGCAGGCTATTCACCTGAAAAAGGAGGAGCGGGAAGAAAACAAAAATTCTCCCCCGACGAAAGCTCCGCGACAAGAAAATTCTTCTCCAAATGATCATTTCACGAGTCAAATCGGTAGTCGGACGCGAAGCAATATTCCAGCTCCTTATCTTGACAACGTATGATCCATGCTCAGCTTCGATTTGAAAAACAAAATAAGAGGAATATTTTACAAGCAAGAATGAAGGGAGCAATCCCTTCTCTTGAATTTCTACTATGATCATAGTCGCGAGGTAGCAGGACTTGCTTGTGTCTTGCCGCAGAAATTGTGGCGTACTCAAGCAGGATCTGCGATCTGCGGAGTCAGCAGAATGTTGTCTAATGGAGCTCCAATTTCATCATGAGCCCGGCAGTTCCGAAAAGGGTTGTATGGATAAGCACCGACCACATGCGCTACGACTGCATTGGTGCCCACGGCAATCCTGTGATGCATACGCCAAATCTCGATCGCATGGTGAACGAGGGAGTATCGTTCGATAGGTGCTATGCGCAAAATCCGCTTTGCATGCCGAGTCGGGCCTCCTTCATGACGGGGCTATATCCGCAACAGACTGGCGTTGTCGACAACGGCCAGGATCTTCCCGCAGACTTTCCACACACGGTTGCGAGGGTGTTCAAGGCAGGAGGTTATGCAACTGCGCAGATTGGAAAGCTGCACTTTCAGTCGCATGAGGACAACGATCTCGATCCGCGTCCGCGCAATGATTACGGATTCGAAATATTCTGGCAGGCGGAGGAGCCGGGATCATACGAAGATGCATACATGACCTGGCTCAGGACTGAATATCCTGAATACGTTGATATGTTCCGAGTGCCGCGTTCGAGCTCTCCAAGGAGGTCTGCGGAAACGGATGGTAAAGTTCTTGATGCGCCGTGGCAGGCGAGTTTCAGCGGATGGATAGCCGAACAGGCCGTTCGCTGCCTCAAGGGAGGCGGCAGATCTGAAAAACTTTTCATGCATTTGGGATTCTATGCACCCCACCCGCCTCTCAATCCAACCCGGGAGATGTTCGCGCCATACAAGGATTTGACAATAGAGATTCCGGACTATCCCGAAAACGAGGCATCCGACAAACCCGGCGTCCTCGCAAGGATGCTGTTTGAACGCAGAGAGTGGGAAAAGAGCCGCTTCGCCGAGTACAGGAGGCATTTTTATGCCATGGTCACAGGTGTTGACATGGCGATTGGACATATCATCAAGTTTTTGGACGCCAAAGGGATGCTTGACGACACGCTGATTGTTTTCAGCTCCGATCACGGGGACATGTGCGGGAACCACAGGATGATTCTGAAACAGCACAGCTTCTACGAAGAACTCATGCGTCTGCCACTGTTGCTGTATTGGCCGGCGGGTATTGGAAAATCGGGAAAACGGGTTGCGGGGCTTGTTGAAATGGTGGATCTGCTTCCTACCCTTCTTGGTCTTTC
>CAZGJP010000177.1:0-5965 GCA_964526605.1 uncultured Lentisphaera sp. | reverse complement strand
TAGTGATCTCGCCAGGGGAAGGCGCTTTGTTTTTTTACGTCAAATCCTAAGGACTGCCGTTTTTCCATTCCGTTTTGGTCCCGAAGCGTTGCTTGTTCCCGGGATATGATCTGCCCAGCGCTATTGACGCGCTTATCATGAATGATGATGCAAGCAGGAGCAGGACGCGTGTCTGGCCGACGCGTCCGGGTGCCGTGACCGCGAAGAGCGCGATGAGATTTATTGTCGAGAGGACCGGGGTCGCCGCTCCCATCAAGCCCAGGGTGACGCTTGAAACCCGGTGCAAGGACATCTCCCAGAGAGCGTATCCTCCCGCCCATGGTCCGATGGCTGTCAGGAGGATGGCGCTCCATGTCCGGGCATCCATCGTCTGCCATTCGCCGCGCGCGAAGCAGACACCAAGAGAGATGAAGGCAACGATCAGGAATCCCGGTGGAGCCGACGCGAATTCCTTCGCCCAGGCGCGCCATCGCGATATCAAGGCGCAATAAGCCGCCCACGATATGGCGGCGGCGGCGCTAAGGACATATGGCCAGGCGCTGATGCCGGACCCGGGCAGGGCAATTTCTCCGGCGTTGGCCAGTAGCACGCCGGCCAGTGAGAGCAGCATGGCCGCGAGTAGGCGGCCATGCATTCGTTCGCCGGGAACCAGCCATGTCGTGAACATGATCGAAAGCATCGGCCACAGGTAGTTGATCAGACTCACGCCAAGAGCCTGCGTCTCGCTGCGCGATGAAACAAGGCCTGTCGTGAAGAGAAGCAAGTAGAGGACGAAGCCCAGGGCGATGGCGGGCCAGAGCTTGGCCGGCGGCATCAGGGTGGAGCGCAGACTGCGCCCGCATGCGACGTAGCCGACGGTCTGCAGGATTCCTGCGACCAGGGGCGCGAGGCCCAGAAACTGCCAGACTCCAACGCTTCTTCCAAGGTAGACTATGCAGGCGGATGACAAGCTCCAAAGCAGAATCGCGCCGGTCCCCATCGCCAGCCCGGTCGAGACATCGGTGCGCCCGAGGTGATTGTTCGTTATTTTTGAAGACATTGGTTTCGCTCGCACATGTTGTTCTCCATCGAAATAAAAATATCCCTTGAATCTACGCTTGCAATCGGCTCCAATGGAAACGCGTCCTTGAATAATTCCGTTGATGCTGGATATTGTCTGGCATGAACATCGTTTTCATAGGCGACATGGTTGCGGGGGCGGCGAGAAGGGCCGTCCTGTCGGCGCTGCCCGGAATGAAGCGGGAATTCTCATGCGACTTCTGCATTGCGAACGCGGAGAACTCCGCTGGCGGCGCCGGAATAACGGCTGGAGTCCTGAGGGAATTCCCGGCAGGCTTGGTAGACGTGTTCACCGGCGGCGACCACATCTGGGACCAGAAGGACTTCCAGAACGAGATCGACTCCTTGGGGAACTTCCTCCGTCCGGCGAATCTCAAGCACGGGCAGCCCGGACGAGGCTGGGGCGTATTCGAATCTGCCGCAGGCAAGGTCGCCGTCATCAGCCTCATGGGAAGAGTCTTCATGAAGGACAGCTTCGCTGAATGCCCGTTCGAGACCGCCGACAGGATATTGAAGGAGATTCCAAGCGACGTCAAGGTCGTCGTGGTGGACTTCCATGCGGAGGCCACCAGCGAGAAGGCCGCCATCGCGCACCACCTCGACGGGAGAGTCTCCGCAGTGCTCGGCACGCACACGCACGTGCAGACGAACGACGACAGTATACTGCCGGAAGGAACTGCGTTCATCAGCGATGTAGGAATGGTCGGGCCAGCCAACTCCATCCTCGGCAGGGACGTATCGGCGGTGGTCCGCAAGTTCGTCTCTGGAATGCCGACGCGGCTCGATGTCGCGAAGGGTGCCGTCCGTCTGGACGCCGTCTCGCTTAAGATTGACGGTGTGACCGGCAAGGCCCTCGAGATATCCAAGATAAGCAGAATATTGGACAAGTGAAGAAGGCGCTCAAAATCCTTCTCGCCCTAACAGCCGTCAACTTCGGCATCTTCGGTTTCGTCTTCTTCTCCATTGGCGGCAGCGCCGTAGGGGGGAAGCGCGAGAACGGAAGGTGCTATCTCAGGAACAAGAGCGAATACACGGAGGTGTCGAGAGGAACTTTCCTCTACAGCTATTGCCACACCTTGATTACGGCAGCTCTCTTTCTGTCAACGGTCGGCCTAGGGGTCGCGGACGAGGCCTCCAAATTCGCGAGGGCTTATGGAAAAGATTCCTCCAGCGGTTGATCCTGTCTACTACAGCTCCGTCCCGTGGGAGTTCCACCTCGTCAGGATAGGAATGGACGAGGTCAGAAGCTATTTTGAAAATCCCGTGATTAGCTCTCTATACGCCAGGGACATCCACCTGAAACCCGCATACGGAATGGACACGGAGCTTTATCTATTCAGCATCTTCGCCAAGCTCAAAACTTCGTCATGGACCCTGTTCCGTCTCTCCGCCAGCTTCGCCGACAAGGAATTGGAGCATCTTCAGCGGTCACGGAAGAGGCGTCCTGCCGACACAAGCGCCCTTTCCAGCAAGGACGCCGCCAAGGTGATGGCAAACGAGCTCCGCAGGGAATCGGAAATGTCATGGCGGATCAAACAGAGGCGGGTCGCTTTGCTGTCCAGAATATTCTCCTCCCAGGCTCTGCTATTTGGATACGAGGACACTGGCGACACTCTATACTACGAACTTTTCGAGAATGGATTCTGGAGGGAGAGTTTCATGGGAGGGCTCTACGATCCGTCCGTGTCCGACAGGAACACTTTCTGCCAGCTCAAATCCGACCTGCGTCCCGGGCTAAGGCCCTGCAACGACGAGAAGCGTTTCGTGGAGGAGAGCTTCCGCTCATGGAATATCGCGCTCCCCTTCGTGGTTTTCCAACGGTATGAGAAGAATCCGGTCATGGTCGAGGGCAAGCCGCCCGAATGCTCGGCATTCTCCCCAAATGATATCGAGGGTCTCGACTGCGCCATGATCCACGCCGTCCTGGGCACATGAGGGGATGGAAGAGGAGAAACGGAGGGCAGGATGCCAGTAATCTGCGCCGGGGACGGTGCTTCTGGTAGTTTGCGCGGTCTCCGCGCAAACATCTTTGCGCCGGGGACGGCGCAAAGTACTTGCGGGTTTCGCCATCTTGCGCAGGAGAGCCGGCGGTCTGCCGTCCCCCTCACCGACAGTTCAACGCGATGCCGTTTTGTCGTAATTGATTCCCGCCGCCTTGAGAATGGCGGTTAGAACGAAGTTGAACGGCTTGTTGAAATGCGGCAGAAAGTAGACATCGGTGAACGCCACTTCGAGCAGATTCATATGGCGTTGGATGGCGAGCGCCAGAAAGTATATCACTTCGGAGTGGTTGACGGCCCCGCACGTGCCGACCTGGGCGCCAAGCAGGCGCATGGTCCCGCGCTCGTAGATGATCTTGAACCTGGTGATAGTGTAGTCCTCCATGAACTCCGGGCGGTCGGCATCCTCCACATATACGCTGGCGGCGTCTATGCCGAGAGCCATGGCGCTCGCCTCGCTCAAGCCGGTCGATGCAAGGTTGTTGTCGAAGACATGGATCGCGTTGGTGCCGGCGACACTGGCGACCTCGACCCCGGAGATGCCGTTTATCGAACTGGCCGCGGCGATTCCGGATTTGACTGCGTTTGTCGCAAGAGCCACCTGGGTGTGTCTCCCGGTGGATGCGTGGAGCATGGCGGCGGAGTCGCCTATCGCCCAGACGTCCGGGATGTTCGTGCGCATCTGGGGGTCCACGACTATCGCCCCGTTCGCCGTCTTCTCGGCGGCGGGAAGCAGTTCCGTGTTCGGCTTGAAGCCGACGCATACTATCACAAGATCCGCCGGGTAACGTGACTTGCTCGTCACAACTTCGGCAACCCTGCCATCCCGGCCGGTGAAGTCTATCACCTTTTCGCCAAGAGCCAGAACCACTCCGGACTTCCGGATGTCCCCCTCGAGGACGTTCGTGAACTCGTGGTCGAAATAGCGCGGCACCACGCGTTTCTCGAAATCAATCAGCGTCACTTTCTTGCCTTTCTGGCGATATGCCTCGGCAAGCTCTATCCCAATGTAGCCCGCTCCTATCACGACCACGGAGTCGATCCCGGGTTCGTCCGCCTTCTCTATCAACTCCTTGGCATGCTGGTAAAGCTTGCAGAGCATCACATTCCCCATGTTCATTGACTTCTCCGGCACCCCCGGTATTGGCAACGGCCAGGAGCCTGCCGCGTAAACCAGCTTCCCGTAGTTCTCCGCAAACTCGCGGCCACTGCGCAAGTCGCGGACGCTAAGCGTCTTCGACACCGTGTCGATCGCGAACACCTCATGTTCCATGAACACCTTGGCTCCCATGTCACCAAGCTTCACCTCGTTGCAATAGAATAGATCGTTGACGTTCTTGACCGTCCCCCCGACCGCCAGAGCGATGCCACAACCAAGAAAACTTATATTGTCGTTCCGGTCGAAAGCCACAACTTCCAATTCCGGATTCTGCGCCAGCAAAGTCCGAACCGCCGACGTCCCAGCATGGTTTATCCCAAGCACCACCACTTTCTCTTTAGTCATCGTCCTGTCTCCGTTTGTTCCGCCTATTCGGCAATGATTATCATTGTTATTCCCGGCGAATATAGATGCAGTAAAAATGAAATTCAAGTGGGGATTGCAAAATCCATATCTCAACACGAGTTTTCTGTTCACAAGGGGCTAACGGAGCTAAGAAAGGAATTTTTTTTCATTGGTAGCTCCTTGTAAAACAAGATTGGAGAGCCAATTGCAAAACTCCGCGTGAGCCGCGTTGGGAGCGCAGGCACGGCAGGCGGTGCGGAGGGATGGCGGGTGCATACCCGCAGCGGTCTGTGCCCGCCATTCCGCCGTGGCGCATGCCGCGCGGCCACGGGGAGTTTTGCGATTGGCCCGGTTTGGCTCTTTCGTCCGGACGGGCTATGTTATCCGGTGGTATGGACGGATTTGCAATCCCGCATACCGAAATCCAAAACAGGAATTGATGGAATGAACTTCGTGAAGATGCTGATACGGCTTGATCGCAGGAGCAGGCGGCTTCCTGTCGGCTCGATCAGGGTGAGGTTGAGGGACGTCAACCAGCTTTTCAACTCTATGGATCCGTCGCCGTTCGAGGAGAAGGACTTGGATGCTGATGCGGAGGCCTTCATCGAGAGCTGGGCCTTCGAATATCCATCCGGCGATCCTCTTGCGCTGGAGATAATCGTGGAGCAGGATCCACCCCCGGAGAAGGATGTCGAATTCATCAGCGGGGCCATACACCACTTCTACGAGCACAAGGCGGACATCAAGTGGCGCGAGCTGAAGCAGCTTCTGCGCGAGGGGAGGACATCGTTTCTCGTGGGGCTGTTCTTCCTGGGCTTCTGTTTTTTTGCATCCCAGTGTCTGGGACATGTGGGCACTGAGACCTAGGCGCGTTTTCTCGGAGAGGGGATGCTGATCGCCGGATGGGTCTCGATGTGGAAGCCGATACAGACATTTCTCTACGACTGGTGGCCGGTGCTGCGCAAGGCGAGGGTCTACGCGAAGATGAGCCGGATGAGGATAACGTTGAAGAAGGCGCAGAGGAGCTGAATCGTAGATATTCACTGAAGTATGTCCTTCAGTGAATCTTCACATGCACGGATTCTGCAAACGAACGTAGTCCACTGAATACGTACAGACAACGACAAGTCTGCCTATGAACCCCTTTTGAAATGTGGAAAATCCAGTGACACCTTCTTTTCAAAAAATTACAAGGAGGAAACGGAGGAAAGAAAGTTTTTAACCACCCGTCTTCCTCCTTTGGAGGACTACGCCGTGGCAAGCTAATTGACCCTAACTCGTCACCAATGACAACCGCATTCCAACTACGAAACACGCGAAAAGACGCGAAGAAATTGCCGTCCGTTTCCTCCGTTAGCTCGTTGTAAAACAAGGCCATGGTCTTCGATTTGGTGTTAAGTTA
>CAZGJP010000176.1:0-5968 GCA_964526605.1 uncultured Lentisphaera sp. | reverse complement strand
GGTGGTTGACAGGATGTGAGGACAAAGCCGTCCTCCTCTGGTGGATGGGACATGGCGGGGGCCAGCATAGAATGCTCAAGAGCAGACAAGTCATAACGGCGGTGGACATTGGCACGTCCAAGGTATGCGTCCTCATAGGGGAATGCGACTCGAAGGGGCGTCTGAGGGCGCTTGCGATGGGGGAGCGCGATTCGGGAGATGCCGTCTGCAAGGGGGAGATAAGGAAGATGCCGGAGCTGTGCTCCAGGCTATCCGAGGCCCTCGAGGACGCCTCCGAATCCGCCGGGACCGAGATAGATCCGGCGAAAATGTTCTTCTCGGTGACCGGAAGGCAGATATCCTCGCAGAGGAGCATCGGCTCGGTCACCATCATGAACGAGGCCAGGAGGGTCTGCGAGGAGGAAATCAGGGAGGCGCTGGAAAACTCCAGGCAGATATCCCTTCCGGTCAACACCGTGTCCATAAACTTCGTTGATTCCGAATTCATCATGGACGGGAACAGGAAGGTGGACGAACCCCTCGGGCTTGTCGGAAGCAAGCTGGAGGCTGTGTCTTTCTGCGTCCACGGGAGTTCATCCATGGTGGAAAACTACCGGGCGGCGATAGGCGAGTGCGGATACCAGATAAAGCACAAGGGTGATATATTCGCGGCGCTCGCGTCCGCGAAATCAACGCTTGGCTCCGAGGATTTGAAGCATGGCACGCTTCTCATTGACATCGGCGCGGGGACAACCGACTTCGCGCTCTTCCACGGAAACGGATATTTCGACTGCGGCTCCATCCCCGTCGGATGCGACCACATTGCGAACGACATGTGCGCGGCATTCGACATACACATGACCAAGGCGAGGGAGCTCATCCAGGAACACCTGCAGACCGACGATTTTCTCAAGGAGCAGTTCGTGTCGCTGGACAGGAGCGGGGAGCCGAGGAGGATTCCTTCGGTATCGATAGAGAAGGTCGTAGGGCTCAGAGTGAACGAGATGTTCGAGATAATAGCGGCAAGCCTCCAGAAGAGCAGGCTCAAGCAGCATCTCGGCCGGGGTGTCGTCGTATGCGGCGGCGGTGCGAAGATCGCCATGATAGTGAAGGGAGCCGAGAAGTTCTTCGAGGCCACCGTCAGGACAGGCGAAGTCCGCGAGATAGATGGCGAGCTCTCCAAGCTCCGGGATCCCCGCTACTGCTGCGTGGCGGGGATTCTCAAATACGGAGCGGAAGGCAGGTCTGGCGGATCGGACAGGATGCGGATAATATCCGGGATGGACAAGGGGCTGTGGTCCTTGATAACGCAATCATGGGAGAAGATCGTTGAATCAATCAAGATCTGATACAGAGCGGCCTCCGGAAGGAATCGTCGAGGCGAAAGGCGGAATAGCAATTCTCGGCATAGGCGGCGCCGGTGTGAAGATGGCCTCGGCAATCCTCTCTGCCGGGCCAAGACCCCGGATGAGGCTCGGCGCGTTGGACTTCGACGAAGGCTCCTTGGCCTCATACAAGGGAGACTGCAAATTGTCCTCTCCGCCTCCGGCGGGAACCAAGGCGATGGGAACCGGTGGCGACATTCTGGTTGGGGAAAGGCTCGCGGCGATGTCCAGAGCAAGCATCGCTGAATTCATTTCGGGGGCGGCCATTCTCATAGGGGTCTCCGGCATGGGGGGGGGGACCGGCACCGCGGCCTCTCCCATAGTCGCGAGGGTGGCGAAGAAGCTCGGCGTGCCGACCATATTCATACTGACCGTCCCCTTCAGCTTCGAGGGACACAAGCGCAGGCAGACCGCCGAGAAGGGCATCGAGAATCTTCTCGTGGACGCTGACGTGGTCGTGCCGATAGACAACGACATACTCTATTCGAGCATGCCCTCCGAGACGCCGTTTCCGGAGGCTTTTCTAAGGTCGGACGCGGAAATCGCGCTCTCTGCCCTTTGCATCGGGGAACTGCTGACGGCGGAATCCTATCTGTCATCCACCTTCCCCAGCCTCAAGAACATGCTCGGAAGGAGGAAAAGCAGCTGTTCCATAGGCTCTGGAGAGGCGGAGATGGGCGGAGGAAAGGACTTCTGCCAAGTGGCGGCCGAAAGGCTTTTGGACTCCCCGCTCCTGGGCGGGCTTGCGGAAATGAAAAAAGCCGATGCGGCGGCCATCAGCATATCAGGAGGGGGTGGGCTTGGCATTGGAGCCATGAAAAGGACCTTCGAGACGGTGAAGACATTCTTCCGCGACGATGCCGAACTGGTCTGCTCAGTATCAGACAACAGTCCGCAGGGCAAGGGCGTGTTCCGGATTACAGTTTTGGCCGCAAGATATGAAAGCCAGAAGTCCGAATCGGAGGGCAAGGCTTCCAGCGCGGAAGAGGCTCAGCAAGTGGGCTACATGCAGGACGAACTGCCCCTCATGACCCCTAAGAAGGGCATATTCGTGAACACATCGGAGAACTTCTTCAAGAGCCAGGACTTGGACATTCCAACCTTCCAGAGGAAGGGGTTGAGCGTGGATTTCGGCAAATGAGGAAAAACGCGCGGAGCCTTGAATGAGCGTCTCAATGTCGAAAACAGGCCTGCTTGCAGCATGCACCACGCTGCTTGCGATTTTCGCGAACTCCTGTGGAGACGACAGCCGGAATCGGGTGTCACCCGATATAGCTTTCGACTCAAGCGCAGCCTTCAGACTGCTTTCCGAGCTTGCCCAGACAGGCCCCCGGCACAGCGGCAGCGAAGGCGCGCTGAAGGCCGTGCTCTTCATCGAAAAGGAGCTCGCAGCGATAGGGATTCCATCACACAGGGAGGAATGGACCGAGGATGCGCCTGAGGGAAGGACCGTCTTTGTCAACATCATTGCCGAAATCGAAGTCTCCGAAAAAAAAACATGGATAATGCTTGGGAGTCATTACGACACGAAAAAACTCGACCCATGCCCCGGATTCCAAGGGGCCAATGACGGCGCCTCGGGAGTGGCGATATTGATCGAAACGGCCAGATGTCTTTGGCGCACCAGAGAGAAATTGTCGAAAAACGTCGAAATCGTCTTTTTCGACGGGGAGGAATGCGCATACTCATATTCCGAAAATGACGGCTTGCACGGAAGCAGGAGGCATCTCGAGGAGTTGCGGCGGAAAAAAAGGGACGTGAGGGCCGTGGTCGTGGCCGATATGCTCGCGGACAAGGAGCTTGACGCCTTCATCCCGGCCGACTCAAACGCGGAACTGGCCTCCAAATTCATGAAAACGGTGGGAAAACTCGGCATCGAGCGGCATTTCCGGGTGAAAGACGTTAAGATGCTGGACGACCATGCTCCATTTGCGGAGGCTGGAATTCCATCAATCCTCATCATTGATTTCAATTATGGCCCGAACAACGTCTATTGGCACAGTTCGGGGGACAATCTCCGGAATGTCTCCTTGGAAAGCATTGCTGTTTCTGGCAGCGCCATATGCCATTTTGTCCTCGGACTGGCCTTGGAATGAGGCGATGGAATCGGGTTGGAATAAAATTTTCGATGGATTTTTACTAGACCCTCTTGCTTATTTCAAGTTTACAGTTATCGTAATTTCTCAAGTTTTTCAATTGGCAACGTTTCAATAAAGTTTGGAGGAGAAGATGAATCTGTTCGGTTTTGGACCGGCGGCCATCGCAATGGCCGTGGTCATGGTGCTGGCCCTCATAGGAATGATCGTATGCGCGAAGAAGCAGGAGGTCACTCCCGCGGCGAAACCGGCCGCCATCGCGTGCATGGTCATAATAGTGGTCTGTGCGTTCGGAATACTCACCACGACCGGAATGTTCGGCGATGCGGGGACGAAGAAGATAATCCAGAACGAGCTGGTCTACATGAAGGCATCGGCCTTCATCCCCGGCAAGCACATCGGGGAGAAGCATCCCGGGGCCAAGATACTTGTTCTGGTGGACGAGGAGAAGAACAACGTCCGCCAGGCCGAGATGATCGAAGAGTTCAAAAAGGGACTGGCCGGAAAGTGCGAGATCATCGGAACTGAATGTCCCAAGCCTTTGCCTCCTCCGCCAGCGGAAGGCGAGGAAGCTACGCCTCCCCCTCCTCCTCCAGGTCCGGAAATGGAGATGATGACCATCCCCATCCAGGAAATCATGACGGCGCAGTCGGTCATGGAGGCCATCGCGAAGTATCCCGGCACGACCATGATAGTGACGTTCATCGGGCTTCCGAGGGATTTCACCAACATGGAGATATGGTATGAAGAGGACGAGGCCAAGAAGCTGAAGGTGGCCGTGATCAACGGGGAAGTCTACCAGCTTGGCCCGGGCATCGCCGCAGGCCAGATCGTCGCCGCGGTGACTTACAATCCGAAGGCCAAGTTCGACGAGTCGAAGGCACCGTCGGATCCGCAGGCCGCGTTCGACAAGAGATATCTGATGATAACCCCTGAAAATCTGGAGCAGATCGCCCAGGAATATCCGGGACTCTTCGAAGTTCAGAAGTGAAGAAGTATTGAATCAATTGGAAAAGGCCGGATTCGTCCGGCCTTTTTTTTCGGTCAGGCTATGAAAATCAAATTCCAGAAATTCCATGGCGCCGGAAACGATTTTGTGATGGTCAATGCCGCGGAAGCGAAAGCCCTGGATTCCAGACAGATCTCACGCATCTGCTCGAGGAAAAAGGGTGTCGGGGCCGACGGGCTGATAATCACCGGAGAAAGAGACGGGAGCGGCCTCTCCCCATTCATATACTTCAACGCGGACGGTTCCAGAGCGGATTTCTGCGGCAATGGACTCCGATGCGCCGCTCTATACTGCCATCTGAATTTCGGAGGCGAAGAGTTCAAGTTCAAGACAGATGCCGGAATTTGTCCGGCCAAGATTCTTCCCAAAAGAAAAGTGATGATAGAGGCCCCCATCACATCCATTCCAGTGAAAATATCAATAGCCGGAAAAAAGGCTTTCTTCTGTGGAATAGGCGTGCCCCACGCCGTCCTGCTCTCAAAGGATATTGACAAGGTGGACGTGGCCGCAAGAGGAGCGAAGATAAGATTCTCGAAGGCATTCGCTCCCGGGGGGACGAACGTGGATTTCGCGCAGATACTGTCGGACGGCTCGGTCGGGCTAAGGACATACGAGAGAGGCGTGGAGGAGGAAACCGAGGCATGCGGCAGCGGAGCATGCGCCACAGCGCTGTGCCTCGTCGCGTTTGGAAAAATGAAATTTCCAGTCAAAGTCAGGGTGGCTTCCGGAGACATCCTTGAAATATCCAACCCGGGAAATCAGACAATTGGAAAAATGCGGAAACTTGACTTGGCCGGACCCGCCGAATTGTCCTTCAGAGGAGCAATCGAAATATGATCGCCCCGCCATCACCCCAGCGAGAAGAACTCCTGCTTCGCGTTCCTGACGAAATCCCTGCATAGCCTCGGAGAGCAGTTTCTGTTCTCGTCCTTCATCCCACTGTTCGCATCAACCCCATATGGGCGGACTGTCCTTACCGCCTCGGCCACATTCGACGGATCCAGTCCGCCAGCCAGTATCACCGGCAGCTTGCAACGGGATGCAAACTCGGCGCTTTTCAGCCAGTCGTGCGTCTTCCCTGTCCCACCGACCTGTCCGGTGTTCCTGTTGTAGCTGTCAACGACCACGGCGTTGACATACGGGATGAATTGATCGATCTCCGGCTGGACCTGTCCGTCCACCACATGGAGCGCGAGGATGATTTTTCCGGAGCTGGGTAGATTCTCCCTTGTCTTCTTCACTTGATCGAGCGAGCTTCCGCCATGGAGCTGCACGTTGAATATCTGGGCCTTGTTCAGTATGTCCAGTATGGGGTCGGCCTCCACAAGATGAGTCACTATCACTGGAGACATGTAGGGAGGCAGCGTCTGCGCCAGCCTGCAGGCCGTTCCGGGAAGTATGAAATCGGTCGAAGCATGTATCTGCCCGACCAGAAACCCGACAGCGTCGGCTCCCGAGCCGACCGCCGCCGCCAGATCATTGTCAGTCCTCACCCCGCA
>CAZGJP010000175.1:3804-6002 GCA_964526605.1 uncultured Lentisphaera sp. | reverse complement strand
TTTCCGGAAGCCACCATGAACGGATTCGACTTTTTCTCCCCCAACGCCAAAAAGGTGATCCAGATCGCCAACCGCGAGGCCCATGGGTTCAACCACAACGCCATCGGCACGGAGCACCTTCTCCTCGGCATCGTCAAGGAAGGTGGACAGCATGTTGGGTATCTTGTATCTTGGGCGCGTGGTGGCGTAAAGCGTGTCGAATCCGGCGGAGCGGAATATCTTCGACAGTCCCGGCCTGGTGTGGAGCTTCTCCCTCAGCTCGTCCAGATGGAGCGGCGAATATATTGACATCACCGAGGCGCGGGTGTATGCCGCGCTCGATATGGCGTCGGTGAAGAGGACTACATTTCCAGGCTTCTCCTTGAGCATCAAGTCGAGTTCGGGGCTTGTCCGCCTCGGATAGCCGTATGCGGAAAGCTGCCTGCGCCGGGCGGCCTCGCCTATCACAAGAACGAAGGTCGCCTCGGAGCCATCGCCGCGATATTCGGGCGGGCATGAATAGATGTCCGACCTGTAGTCCGATATGGCTATGTTCTCGTCTATGTACATGAAGTTGTTGTAGAAGAGGCATATCGGATATGTCTCGCATATCTTCCACTGCGTTATGCAGAACAGCAGCCCGGAAAAGAGAGGAAGCGGAAGGAGATATTTGGGCCTGATGAAAGTCCGTCCGCCAAACCCGGGCAGGGGCTTCTCGTCGACAATGATCCGCATCAGAAGCCAGACAGGAATCAGCACAAGCGGAATGAGGAAAAGAAACATCGGCTTCGCCATGAAGAAGCCCAGCGTCTCCCGGATGTTCGTCTCATACATCGAGGAGAGCGTCTGATATCCAAGCGGCTTCCCGACTCCGACCTGATAGCCCACGCCTATGAGCCCCGCGAGCATGAACGGGATCAGCCATTTCCTTTTTGGACGGAAAAACATGAGCATCCCGAAGCAGGCGCAGAAGAACGCGAGGAATGTGAGAAAACAGCCAAAGTTGAAATAGTAGTGGCATCGCGACAGCGAAGGCAGGAATATCAGGAGCGATGCTGCGGCGTATTTGACTATCTCCCAGCGCAGAAACTCAATGCGCTCGTTCAAATAGCCGGAAAATCTCGCTGCCAGACCTCTCCCCATATGGCACCATGTGAAAAATTCGTCTGTTGCGCAACGTCCCTTCGCAAGCGTTCAGCAAATACCATCATGGTTCGGCGAATATTTACTGCGGAGATGCGTCAAACGCTGCTGGCCCGCCACTCTCCAAAGGAGAGCCGGCGGGAACGGTCAGACGCTGGAACGCCGCCCCCCCCTCAAGCATCCACCGGCTTCGCCCTCTTGTCCCTCCTCCTGTCCAGTTCGGAGAGGATTTTCTTCCTCATGCGGACCGACTTCGGGGTGACCTCCACCAGCTCGTCGAAGGATATGTATTCCAAGCTCTCCTCCAGCGTGAGCTTCTGTGCCGGGGCTATCTTCAGCGCCCTGTCCGAGCCGGACGCGCGCATGTTCGTCAGTTTCTTCTCCCGCTGGAGATTTACCACGAGGTCGTCGTCCTTGCAGTTTTCCCCGACTACCATCCCGGCATAGGTCATCTCGCCGGGGTCTATGAAGAACGTGCCCCTGAGCTGGAGACCATCTATGGCGTATGCGGCGGCCTTGCCCTTGTCCATGCTCACCAGCACCCCGTTCGTCCGGGTTGGAATCTCCCCCTTGTATGGGCCGTATTTCGAGAAGAGATGGGATATTATCGCCTGGCCGTTGGTTGCGTTCATCAGCTTGCTCCTTATCCCGATTATGCCCCGCGTGGGTATGTTGAACTCGAGAAGCTGGCGGGAACCGTGGTTCTCCATCAGGAACATCTCGCCCTTCCGCGAACCTACAATCTCTATCGCCTTGCCGGAATGTTCGGGAGGAAGGTCGACCGTCAGAACCTCCATCGGCTCGAACTTCCGTCCGTCAACGGTCCTCATGATCACTTCAGGCTGCGAAATGGTCATTTCATATCCCTCCCTCCTCATGTTCTCTATGAGAATGGAGAGATGAAGCACACCACGCCCCTTCACCTTGAAGCTGTCGCCCGACAGCTCCTCCACGCGCAGCGCTACATCCCTTTCAGCCTCCTTGAGAAGCCTCGCCCTGAGATGCCGGCTCGTGACGTATTTGCCATCCTGCCCGAAAAACGGAGAGTCGTTAACCCTGAAGGTCATCGAAAGCGT
>CAZGJP010000175.1:0-3766 GCA_964526605.1 uncultured Lentisphaera sp. | reverse complement strand
ACCGCTATCGGCGGCATCTGCTCCGGCCTTTCGGGATCCGATATGGTGTCGCTTATGTCTATCCCCTCTATTCCCACCACCGCGCAGATGTCGCCATGCGACACGGAGCTTTTCTCCTCCCTCTCAAGACCCTCGAAGGTGAATATCTGCTTCAACTGGACGCTCTGCGCCGTCCCGTCGCGCTTGATCAGGACGAGCGGACGGTTTATCCCGAGCGTTCCCCTGTGGACCCTGCCTATCCCGATTCGACCGACATAGTCGGAATAGTCCAGCGTTGACACCTGCATCTGCACCGGTCCATCCTCAGTCTTCGGAGGCGGTATGAAGTCTATGATCGCATCCATCAGCGGAAGTATCGAATTCCTCTCTCCATCCATCGCCGACGACGCCCATCCGTCCCTTCCGCTCGCGTAGAGGACGGGAAAATCGAGCTGCGCGTCGCTCGCGTTAAGCTCCATGAAAAGCTCGTATATCTTGTCCAGGACCTCCTTCGGGCGGCCATCCGGACGGTCAACCTTGTTTATCACGACAACGGGATGAAGACCCAGCTTCAGCGCCTTGTCCAGCACGAATCTGGTCTGGGGGAGAGGCCCTTCCGCGGCGTCAACGAGAAGCAGAGCCCCGTCGGCCATGTTCAACACCCTCTCGACCTGTCCTCCGAAATCGCTGTGCCCGGGGGTGTCTATGACGTTGATCTTGACATCCCTGTATCGGACGCTTATGTTCTTGGCGAGTATGGTGATGCCCCTCTCCCTCTCGAGATCGTTGCTGTCCAGCATGCATTCGCGCATCACCTGGTTGTCCCTGAATATCTTCGCCTGCTTGATTATCTGGTCCACAAGCGTCGTCTTGCCATGGTCAACATGGGCTATTATCGCCACGTTCCTTATCTGCGGTCTGTCTTCGGACATCGTTCTCCTCGAGTCTTTGTTTTGCCTTGCGTTCCCGGGACATTCTCGGAACCCCATGCCGGGGCATCGCGGGAAAACCACTCTTTACGGGCCGGGGCGCATAATCTACACCGGACTTGCAGTCCTGCAAGCCCGGCAGACCGAAATGGCGCATCCGACAGACCGCACCCTCAACACCGCCAGTTCAACGTAGCTGGCACTGCCTGCCACGGCGTCTCGCCTTGCCAGGGCTTGGCCGGAGGCGAAGACGGAAGCACCAAACGAAGACGGGGGCCTGCTCATACAGGAATTCGATTCTTTTCTTTGCGCCGGGACGGCGCAAGGTACTTGTTGTTCCGCCCTAGGCGGTCAGGCTTTGTCTGCAACCCAAAAATATATAGCGGAGCCGGGCTTTCATTTCGGGCAGGTTGAGCTAGATTTGCGGAGCAAGACAACAATTCAGCAAAAAAATGGAGAATCTGCATGTCTTCATCCTTGCCTTCGGAGATGATTCTAGTCGAGGCGGAGTCCTTCCGCGACCATGGAGGATGGTCGCTGGACCAGCAGTTCATGGACCAGATGGGCTCGCCGTATCTGTTGGCGCACGGGCTGGGAGAGCCTGTTGCCGACGCGAGGACCACCGTGGAGTTTCCGGACACGGGAGCATACCGCCTATGGGTGCGGACGAAGGACTGGGTCGCCCCATGGAAGGCGCCTGGCGCACCGGGTAGATTCCAAGTGCTGCTTGACGGGAAGCCTGTCGGGGCCATATTCGGAACCGAAGGCGCCGAATGGGGTTGGCAGGATGGAGGGGTAATCCTGATTTCGAAGACGAAAACGAAGATAGCCCTCCATGACATGACCGGATTCGACGGCAGATGCGATGCCCTGCTGTTCTGCAAGGACGCGGATTTCATCCCGCCCGGTGGAGGGACGGGGCTTGCTGAATTCAGGAGGAAGGCCGCAGGGCTTCCGGATAAAGCACAAGACGCCGGCGGTTTCGACATCGTCGTTGCCGGAGGAGGCGTTGCCGGAGTCTGCACGGCGATTTCCGCGGCCAGGAACGGGCTCAAGGTCGCCTTGCTCCACGACCGTCCCGTCCTGGGAGGCAACAACAGCAGCGAGGTCAGGGTCCATCTGGGCGGTGAGATAAACCTGCCCCCATATCCAAGACTCGGCGACATAGTCAGGGAGATCGGACCGTCGAGGCAGGGCAACGCCCAGCCCGCCGATTTCTACGAGGACCGGAAGAAGCTCGACGCGGTGAGAAATGAGAGGAACATATCGCTATTCCTGGACACGCATGCAAGCTCGGTCCGCATGGACGGCCCCCGCATCGCGGCGCTAGTCGGGACCGACATCCGTAGCGGAGCGGATACCATCTTCCGCGCACCGCTCTTCGTCGACTGCACGGGCGACGGCTCCGTCGGATTTCTGGCCGGCGCCGAATTCGGCATGGGAAGAGAGGGGAAAAAGGAGACTGGAGAGAGCATCGCGCCGGACAAGGGAGACAAGATGACCATGGGATCATCGGTGCAATGGTATTCGCTGGGGGGAGATTCGCCCTCCTCCTTCCAAGATTGCCCCTGGGCTCTCCAGTTCGACGAGGAGAACTGCCAGCCGGTGAAGATGGGCGAATGGGACTGGGAGACCGGGATGGACAAGGATCAGATCGCCGACGCGGAGATAATCAGGGACTACGCTCTCAGAGTTGTCTTCGGAAACTGGAGCTTCCTCAAGAACAAATACTCGAAATCGGCCGAGTTCTCCAACGACAAGCTGGAATGGGTCGCATACGTGGCCGGAAAGCGCGAGTCACGGAGACTTTTGGGCGAAATCGTCCTGACCCAGCAGGACATCCAGGAGATGCGGGAGTTCCCGGACTCCTGCGTGACCACGACGTGGACGATAGACCTGCATTATCCGGAGGAGAAAAACAGTGCGCAATTCCCGGGCGGCGAGTTCAGGTCAATCGCCAGGCATGTGGGCATCAAGCCCTATCCAATACCCTACAGATGCCTTTTCTCGAGGAACGTGCCAAACCTTTTCATGGCCGGGAGGAACATCAGCGTGACCCATGTCGCGCTAGGGACCGTGAGGGTGATGAGGACGACCGGCATGATGGGAGAGGTCATCGGAATCGCCGCCGGGATATGCAGGAGGAAATCCTGCACCCCCGGCGACGTCTACAGGAAACATCTCGACGAGATGAAGACGCTTCTCGCCTCGCCACCTCGCCGATGAACATGGATATTGCATTTGAAATACGATTAATGCAATATCCATGTTAAGAGGCTTGATTTCAGGCATTTGCCACCTATATTCATTTCAAAGTCATAAGGTGAAATTAAAAAAACAAGGAGGCTCCATGAAAAAGATTGGTTTCTTGTTGGCAGTGTCCGTGTTGATGGCCTCATGGCTTAATGCCGATCCCATTCCTGATGGTGTGGCGTATGTCTTCCTCAAAAGAGATGGCGCGCAAAATCTTGGTCATGTCGGAGGCGCCTTTTTGTTCAAGGACAAGGACGGCACTCTGAAGTTCAGATGTTTTGCCACGGAAAATCCAAAGGGCACGCCGGTTGAGCCCGCTAAGACGAAGGGGTTCTGGACGGAGGTTTGCCCGAACAACCATGACGATGTCGTTGCAATTTTCAAGAAACGGAAATACACCGATTGGAAGAAGCTTGAGATCAAAGGAGCATATCCTGACTTGGCTCTTGCCATGATGGAGAAGCGCAGCAAAGAGGACTATAATGTGGCATCTCGGAACTGCGAGAATGATGTTTATGACGTGCTACATAATGAGGAGATGGGCAAGCGGACTGGTTATGGTGTGACCGCCAACTCTTTCACCAGCAAGGTTTACATCGGATGGG
>CAZGJP010000174.1:0-6039 GCA_964526605.1 uncultured Lentisphaera sp. | reverse complement strand
GCCGGTCAGGGTGGAGAAATATGACGCGGCGAAAGGCTTGCTGACGATATTCAACCGCCATGATTTTATCGATCTTTCTGGAATCGAAGCGAGCTGTTCTTTCCGCGACGACGACGGCAAAGTCCTCTCGGAGGTCGCGCTCGACTTGTCCGGGATCCCAGCCCGGTCGAGGAGGACGCTGCGGATACAGCCGTGCAGGGCCAGACCAGCAAAGGGTTCGCTGTGGCTGGACATCTCATTCAGGACAAGGGAAGCGGGCCAATGGGCTCCGGCCGGGCATGAGCTGGCGTGGTCCCAGTTCGAGCTGATCAAGGCAGGAATGGCGGATTTCAATATCGTGGAGAAAAAAACACGGATGCCGGAAGTCTCGCGAAAAGGCGGGGAGACGAGGATATCCGCCGGAAAACTGCAGATCGCGATCAACGAACGCGGGGGCAGGATAGAGACGATATCGTCCGAGGGAAGGATTCTCATGGAGAAAGGCCCCCTTGCCAATTTCTGGCGTGCACCGACCGACAACGACGACAACTGGCAGTTCGGGGAGAGGCTCGGACAGAAATGGCTCCAGGCCGGACTCGACAGGCTGATTCCGAAGATTCTCAAATCGGAGATTGTCGAGGGCAAGGGGGGCTTGACCTTCCGCACCGAATACCTTCTGGCGGCGAAATCGCTCAAGCCCGCCTTCAGGTGCAGGACAAGATACAGGATAGCCTTCCTGGGGCTGATCGAAGTCGAGCACGAGATATTCCCGGACAAGTCCCTGCCCAGCCTGCCCAGGATCGGGTTCGAGATGCTCATGCCCGGGGACTTCAAGTCTGTCGAGTGGTTCGGGCGCGGACCGCACGAGAACTACGAGGATCGCAAGGAGTCCGCGAAATTCGCAAGGCACTCGTGCAAGGTTGCGGAGCTCTTCGTAAACTACATCCATCCGCAGGAGAACGGAAACCGATGCGATGTCAGGTGGATGGCTCTGACGGATTCCAAGGGCAGGGGGCTTAGGTTCGCGGGAACGCCAGGCTTCAGCTTCAGCGCCAGACATTGCAGCCTGAAGAATCTGACCGACGCCAGGCACACGACAGACTTGGTGATGGAGGACAGGATCTACCTCTATGTGGACAAGCTCCAGAGCGGGCTTGGCAGCGCCAGCTGCGGTCCGGGGGCCCTCGAGCAATACCTGGTCAAGCCGGTCCCTGCGAAATTCGCATTCGCCATAATGTGCTAGATTTTGTTTCAAGGGAGCCGGTCGGATAGGCTTGGAGCAAACGGAGTTCGACGATGAACGCTGGGGAGAAACCTGTTTTGGACGATGCTGCGCCACGCCGTTTCCGCAGGTTGATGCTTTTCGCTCCATATTCCGCCTTGCTGGCGCTGATCGTCCTTCACTTCGTGTATCTGATGGGATTTTTCGAGCCGGCGATATGTTCTCCGGATGCGAACGGATATTGGGCGCAGGCGACTTTGCTGTTTGACACTGGCCGGACATGCTTCGTCCCCGAATCAGACCTTCAATACGTGGGAGTGCACTGGTTGCTCACGGATTCCGGAAAGTATTTCAGCCGCTATCCTCCCGGTCTTCCTTTCATAGTGGGAGTGGTCTATTGGCTTTTCGGATGGAAGGCGAGCATAATGGTCAATCCCGTGCTTGCCTCTCTTTCGCTGCTCGGGCTTTTTCTGGTCGTCCGCCAGATTCTCGGGCCTTGGTGGGGCGTTGCAGGAGCGGCCGCCCTCTCGGTCAATCCGGTCCTGAACCAGCATTCGATCGCCTGCGATTCGCACGTGGCCGTGACATTCTTCCTAGTGTGGGGGATTTTCTTTCTCCTGTGCTGGTCCGAGGGAGGCGGAATACTTTGTCTCCTTCCCGCCGGGTTCTTTCTCGGCTTCATCCCTACGATACGCTATCCGGAGGCCTTGTTCGGCTTGGGATGTGCAGTGTTCATCCTATGGGAATTCCGACACAAAAGGGATTTATGGAAACATTGCGCGGTGGCGGTCGCAGGTGCGGCCATTCCGATAATGCCCCTGCTCGTGCGGAACCATCTGGCATTCGGGGCGTTCTATAGGACGGGCTATGCGCTGACGAACGAGCAGACCGGATTCGGGGTCGACTATCTTATCAGGCACTATGACGACTACATAGTCAATCTCGTCGGCGACGGAGTAGGGCTCTTCTTCGGGCTTGGCCTAGCAGGTCTCGCCGTAATGCTCCCCGTTCCGCGTCTCCGCAGGACGGCGGTCCTCTTCCTGCTGCTGATCCTGCCATCCACATTGCTATACATGTCGTATTACTGGGATTCCGGACGAATGGCCGATGGGACCTTGCGTTTTCTGCTTCCGACGTTCACCGTCTACGTGGTGGCGGCATTATTTCTATTGGACAAGGTGCTGCGGGAGCATCACTGGTGTCTGCGCGGCGCGGCCGTGTCGGCTCTGCTGCTCCTGAATCTCGTATGGGGGCTTTCGAAATCGATGCAGCATCTGGAGAGGCTCAAGGATCAGAAGAAGACATTGGCGATTGTCACGGCGGAAATTGAGGACAACGCCAAGCCTGGCGATGTCTTCATATCGAGCAATGAACTGCTCCAGCATCTGGATTTCATAAGGCGCTGGAGGCTCGTTGAGACATCGGCTCTGCGTCCTCCAAGGGCCAATGGTGCCAGAGACGATGAAGACGAGGACGAACCTTCCCCGAGGCAGAAGGCCAAGGACGCGCTGCGTGCCGAGAAATTCAGCGGCATGACTCCGCCGGAACAGGAAAGGCGGATTGCACGCTCGTTGCTGGAATGGGCGGGAGACAATGACGTCTTCTTCATCGGATCGGAGAGGCAGCTCGGGATGATGCGGGGGCTCTGCTTCAACCGCGGAGCGTTCGAGATTGTTGACAAAATCGCGATTCCGGAGACGATGGGGGCATCCTCCGGCCGGGATGGAGCGGGACGCCCTGGAGCCGGGCCGGGAGGCGGAGCTGATGGAAGGCCTTTCCTCAAACAAGGAATGGGAAGGCCGGATGGGCGGCACGGGATGCCCCCGGGAATCGGATCCTTCGCCGGGGAGAAGGAGATAGTGGTTGCGAAATGGAAGAAGCCGGATGCGAAATAGCGCGGGCCGATTTTGAAATTGGCTCGCGGGGAGTTTTGCAACAGGCTCAAACAAATATATGTTTCCGGAATTGGGCAGGAGGAGCGGCGATGATGCGATGTGGAGGGCTCATTCTGATCATGTTGTCCATATGCGGATATGCAGGGGTGGCCGATACGGTGCCGTTCGTGTTGCCGTGGGACGATGCCGCAACCGGGCCGACCGACCTCAGTGCAACTATCGATAAACCCGCCGGGAAATCCGGCTTCGTCCGCGTCGAAAATGACCACATGTATGCCGGCGAGCGGCGTCTGAGGATCTTCGGCGTCAACCTCACCGCCGCCGCCTGTTTTCCCGACCATGCGACGGCCGACAAGGTTGCGGCGCGGATGGCCAAGTTCGGCTTGAACGCCGTGCGCTTCCATTTTCTTGATGCTGCCTGGGGGCAGCCCAGGTTGATCCGCTACGAGACCGGGGACTGGAGAAACTGGGATGCAGACGCGCTGGACCGTTTGGATTACTTCATCGCCAGGCTGAAAGAACATGGGATATATTCAAACTTGAACCTCCTTGTTGGCCGCCGTTTCGGTGTTGGCGATGGCGTGGACCAGACCGTGAACCAACTCGAGTGGAAGACGGCCCATGCTGTCGGATTCTTCCACGCCACGCACATGGAGGCGCAAAAGGCCTATGCCCGGCAGTTGCTCAAGCACCGCAATCCGTACACGAAGCTCGCCTATGTCGAAGACCCCGCAGTCGCACTGGTTGAGATCAACAACGAGAACGGCCTTGTGCACACATGGATGGGTGGCGATCTCGACGCTCTGCCTGAGGTCTTCGCCGACGACCTGCGGAGGCAATGGAACGACTGGCTGTCCAAACGCCACGCCGACACGGCGGCGCTTTCCATGGCTTGGGGCGCGCGAGACGAACCGCTTGGCGCAGAGTGTCTGGTCAACGCTGATCTGGCCCAGGGCCTGCACGGCTGGAACATCGAGCAGCACCAAGGCGCGGCCGTCGATGTCTCCGTTGAGAAAGGCGGTGTGGTCCTGCGCGTCCGCAAACCCGGCATCGCCGGATGGCACGTGCAGTTCAACCAGCCGAATCTGGTCATCAGGAAGGGTGCCCTTTACACGGTCAGCTTTTGCGCCGCCGCCGACCGCGAGCGCAAGGTGAGCGTGAGCCTGATGCAGGCGCATGAACCCTGGATGGAACTTGGCTTCGGGACGATGCTTGCGCTGGCGAGGGATGCAAAGACGTTTGCGTTCACCTTTGTCGCGAAAGCGGACGACGGAAACGCGCGGCTGAACTTCGGCGACATGAACCAGGAAGGCGCCGAGTTCCGCCTTGGGCAGATTTCTCTCAGGACCGGCGGCCGCGTCGGGCCAGGCGAGGACGAGACTTTGGAGAAGCGGAGCATCCGCTTGCCGAAGCTTGCCGATCTGCGCGCTATGCCACTCGGCGGACGTCAGGATTGGATGCGCTTCCTCCGGGAGACCGAGCGCAGGCACTGGACCGGCATGCAGGCGTTTCTGAAGGAAGATCTGGGAGTGAAAGTCCCGGTGGTCGGAACCATCGTTGCGACATCCACGCCGAATCTGATGGCGGATCTCGACGTTGTCGACACGCACTCATACTGGGAGCACCCGCAGTTTCCGGGGAAGTCGTGGGACCAGAGCAACTGGTCCGTGAAGAACATCTCGATGGTTGACCATCCTGATCGCGCGACGGTGACGGCGCTGGCGTTCCAGCGGGTGGCGGGCAAGCCACACATGGTCAGCGAGTACAACCATCCGGCGCCGAACACTCATGCGGGCGAGGGGCCGCTCTTCGTGTCCGCCTTCGGCGCACTGCAGGACTGGGACGCGATCTTTCTATACACGTATTCGCACGACGATGCAAACACCAAGGCTGGCCGCATACCGGGTTTCTTCGACATCGGCCAGCACCCCACGATCATGGCGAACGTGCCAGTCGCATCCCTGCTCTTCCGCCGCGGCGATGTGGCGGCGGCCAGAGAGGTCATGCATATTCCGCTTGGGCCGGAGGCGGAAATCCAACATATCGCGGAGAATGGACACGCATGGGGCGTGCTCAACGTCGGGCAACTCGGCGTGGACTTGAGAAATGCAATTCGCCATCGCATCGCCCTGGATACGACTGGCAAAACCTCTGTTGCGAACGCCGAGGCGCTTGCAGAGGACACAGTGATGTCGGATACGGGAGAGATCGCATGGCGCCTGCAGGCCAAGGACCAAGGCGTTTTCGAGATCCGCAGCCCGCGAACGAAGGGCTTCCTTGGACACGCGGACGGCCAGACTCTCGATTTGGGCGACGGCGTGCATGTTGCCGTCGGAAAGACCCGCACCGGTTGGTGCACGCTGGTGTTGACATTGATCGAGGGTGAATCGCTTAGTCGGGATCCGCGTCGCGCGCTGCTGGTCGCCACCGGCTACACCGAGAACACGGACATGGGCTGGAAGGACGAGGCCAAGAGCACCGTCGGCAAGGACTGGGGCAGGCCGCCGAGTCTGATCGAACCGGTCGCCGCCATTCTGCGGATTCCATGCAGCAAAATCCTGCCTGCGCTGTACCCCTTGGACGAGCGGGGACAACGAGGCCGGGGCATCCAATTCACAGCCATTGGCGACAATGCCGCCCAGATCGGGATTGGCCCGCCACACAGGACGCTGTGGTATGAGGTCGTCTGGCCGCAAGAAAAATAAGCGTTGAAGCCGGCCCCGCTGCCCATACCTATCAGGCTGAGGCAAGGTTGAATTCGTTTGAATACCCAATATCCAACACTCAATCTCCAGCAGACGAAGTGAACTTGGATATTGGACACTCTGTGTTCGTTATTGGATATTCAGAAAAAATCTTAACTTGATGGCAATGCCCGTTAGCCCATGAACCTAAATTTTGCGTTTAGAGGTAGCAAAATTTACCGGGTCGAAGATCCCGATC
>CAZGJP010000173.1:0-6069 GCA_964526605.1 uncultured Lentisphaera sp. | reverse complement strand
ATTTTCTACAGCTCAACGTCGCTCCGGAGAAAAGACAGAGGAAAGGGCTGCAGGAGATATTCCGGGAGATATTCCCGATCGAGAGTTTCGACCAGCAGATCAGCGTTGACTTCATGTCCTACAGGTTCGCAGAGCCCAAGATAGACCCGATAGACTGCATCAAGGACGGCGAGAGCTACACTATGGGGCTCCACGCCACCCTCGTGCTCAACATCAAGGGCAAGAAGCTCGAGGAGGAGGTCTTCTTCGGGGACTTCCCGATGATGACCGACCGCGGAACCTTCATAATCAACGGGGCCGAGAGGGTGATAGTCAGCCAGCTGCACAGATCCCCCGGGATATGCTTCGAGAAGACCCGCCATTCGAGCGGGCGCGGAATATACTCCTACAGGATAATACCGGACAGGGGCTCTTGGCTCGAGGTGCAGTTCGACATAAACGACCTGATATTCATCTACCTCGACAAGAGGCGCCGCAGGAGGAAGTTCCTCATAACCACCTTCCTCAGGGCCATTGGATACGACGACACCAGGGAGCTGGTCTCCTCCGTATACGACACGAGGAGCTATGGAGTCGCAGAACTCCTCAAGATGGACGAGGACAAGCTCAAGAGGCTCTATCTGGTCGAATCCCCGGTGAAGGGCGACCACGACGAAGCCGAGCATCTCCAGCCCTTCGAAGCGCTCAGTTCGCAGAAGGTGAAGACCATATCGGAATGCGGAGTGAAGGAAGTCTCGCTCTCCAAGGTCGAAGAGGGGATGGAGGCGTTCATGCTCTGCCTCAGCAGGGACAGCACGAGTTCCGAGGAGGAGGCGCTCAAGGAGGTCTACCGCAGGATGCGCCCTGGAGACCCGCCAAGCCTGCCGAACGCGAAGACGCTCATAAAGAGGCTTTTCTTCGATGAACGCAGATACGATCTGGGAGAGGTCGGACGATTCAAGCTCAACCAGCGCCTCGGCCACAACCTGACTTCCTCGCTCAGGATACTCGACAAGAGGGATCTTCTCGAGGCGACGAAGTTCCTCATCAAGCTGAGGGCTCTGGCCGGCATGGCGGACGACATAGACCATCTCGGGAGCAGGAGGATAAGAACAGTCGGCGAACTCATCCAGAACCAGTGCAGAGTCGGCCTGGTCAGGATGGAAAGGCACATCCGCGAGAAGATGACGCTGCTGGGGACCGACGAGACCGTGATAACCCCCAACAAGCTGGTCAATCCGAAGTCCTTCATGAGCGTGATAAAGGATTTCTTCGCCAGAAGCCAGCTCTCGCAGTTCATGGACCAGACCAACCCGCTCTCGGAGACGACGAACAAGCGCAGGCTGAGCGCCCTGGGCCCAGGCGGCCTCAACAGGGAGAGGGCCGGCTTCGAGGTCCGCGACGTGCACACCAGCCACTACGGAAGGGTATGCCCCATCGAGACGCCGGAAGGCCCCAACATCGGGCTGATATCCTCGCTCTCGCTATATGCCAGATGCAACAAGTTCGGCTTCCTGGAGACGCCATACAGGAAGGTCGAGAACGGCGTGGTGACGGACAAGATAGACTACCTCACCGCCGACGAGGAGGAGAAGTTCATGATCGCCCAGGCAAACGCCCCTCTCAACCTGAAGGACGAGAACGGGAAGCTTGCCGACTCGCGCAAGAAGGAGAACGAATTCCTGAATCCCACGGTCATGGCGAGGCACCTTGGAGACTCCTCGGAGCTGCCCAAGGAGAAGATACAATACATGGACGTGTCCCCGAAACAGCTCGTGAGCGCTGCGGCGGCTCTCGTGCCCTTCCTCGAACACGACGACGCGAACCGCGCGCTGATGGGATCGAACATGCAGAGGCAGGCCGTACCCCTGATGACGACCGAGGCACCGATAGTAGGGACCGGAATCGAGGAGAAGCTCGCCAGAGACTCCAGAAGCGTCCTCGCCTCGGACGTGGCCGGGGAGGTCGTCAGCGTCACCGGCGACAAGATAGTCGTGGCCGCAAAGGACGGGAAGAAGGACGAATTCGAGCATGTCTACAATCTGAAGAAGTTCCTGCGCACGAACAACGGCACCTGCATAAACCAGCGCCCGATAGTACGAAAGGGACAGAAGATCAGGAAGGGGCAGCCCATAGCCGATTCGGCCACCGACAACGGAGAGCTGGCTCTCGGCAAGAACGTCCTGGTCGCCTTCATGCCCTGGTGCGGATACAACTTCGAGGATGCGATAATCATCAATGAACGCCTCGTCAAGGAGGACGTCTTCACAAGCGTCCACATAGACGAGTTCGAGATCACCGCCAGAGACACGAAGCTCGGGCCGGAGGAGATCACCAGGGACATCCCTAACGTCAGCGAGGAGTCCCACCGCAATCTGGGACAGGACGGGATAGTCCGCCTCGGCGCGGAGGTGAAGCCGGGAGACATCCTCGTCGGCAAGATCACGCCGAAGTCTGAGACGGAGCTTGCCCCCGAGGAGAGGCTCCTCAAGGCGATATTCCTTGACAAGGCTTCGGACGTGAAGGACACCAGCCTGATCGTCCCGAGCGGCAAGGGTGGCGTCGTCATGGAGGTCAGGATAGAGAGGAACAGGGATCCGAACCGCCAGAACATGACAAAGACCGAGAAGAGGCGCCAGATACGCCAGATCAAGGAGACCTTCAAGGCCGAATTCAACGAGATAATCCAGGAGATAGTCGAGAAGCTGGCCGAGTTCATGCTGGACAAGAAGCTGCCGCATCCGATTTTCGACAAGACTTCGGCCAAGGGCAAGGCGGTCCTCATATCCGCCAACAGGAAGGTGACAAGGAGCACTCTGCAGAAGCTTGCGAACAAGTTCGACGCCTACGACATGCAGAAGTGCCCGGTCAAGGAGAAGATAGACCTGGTCATGGGAGAGTTCACCCCCAGAATCAGGGAACTCACGCAGAACAAGGACGAGAACATAAGCCTCCTCGAGAAGGGAGAAGGCCAGTACATGGGCATGCCCCGCAGGGTCAAGGTCTACGTCGCAAGCAAGAGAAAGCTCGAGGTCGGCGACAAGATGGCCGGACGCCATGGGAACAAGGGCATCGTGGCCAAGATCGTCCCTTCCGAGGATATGCCGTTCATGCCGGACGGGACCCCCGTGGACATAGTTCTCAACCCCCTTGGCGTCCCGAGCCGAATGAATGTCGGACAGGTTCTCGAGACGCATCTGGGATGGGCCGCGAAGATGCTCGGACTGAAGGTCTCCAGCCCGGTCTTCGACGGGGCCAAGGAGGAGAAGATCGTCGAGCTCATGAAGCAGGCCAACGAAAAATACGCGGAGGAGAACGGAACTGCCTACAACTTCGGGTTCAAGAAGGACGGCGGAAAGCTTGTCTACGACGGCAAGACGGATCTCTACGACGGAAGGACGGGGGAGAAGTTCTCGCAGAGGATAATGGTGGGCCAGATATACATGATGAAGCTCGACCACCTCGTCTCCAACAAGATCCACGCCAGGGCCGTCGGACCTTACTCCCTCGTGACGCAGCAGCCTCTCGGGGGCAAGGCCCAGCACGGCGGACAGCGCTTCGGGGAGATGGAGGTCTGGGCGCTCGAGGCCTACGGAGCGGCGAACACGCTCCAGGAAATCCTCACCGTCAAGAGCGACGACGTGATAGGAAGGGCGAAGATATACGAGTCGATCGTCAAAGGACAGGCCGTCCTCGAACCACACAGGCCAGAGTCCTTCAACGTCCTGGTCAAGGAAATGCAGAGCCTTTCACTCGACGTCAGGGTCGTCAACAAGAAGAACCTCGACGAATAAAACGGAGGAACAGCAGATGATAGACAGCGCCTACACATACAAGGAACTCCTCGGCCAGCAGGACGAAGTCTCGTCCTATGGCGCCCTCTCCATAAGCGTAGCATCGCCGGACGTGATAAGATCATGGAGCCATGGCGAGATCAAGAATCCGGAGACCATCAACTACAGGACCTTCAAGCCCGAAAAGGGAGGATTGTTCTGCGAGAGGATATTCGGGCCCACCCGCGACTGGGAGTGCAGCTGCGGCAAGTACAAGAGGGTCAAGCACAAGGGAGTCGTCTGCGACAGATGCGGCGTCGAAGTGACCATGTCAAGGGTCCGGCGCGAACGGATGGGGCACATCGAGCTGTCAGTGCCGGTCTCCCACATATGGTTCTTCAAGTGCATGCCCAGCAGGATAGGCCTCATGCTCGACATGAGCGCGAGAGATCTGGAAAGGGTAATCTACTACGAGGACTGGATAGTCACCGACGGAGGAGACACCCCGCTGGACGAGGGAAAGACCCTCACGGAGGCTGAATACCGCCAGGCGAGGGAGGACTACGGACAGGGGTTCAAGGCCGACATAGGCGCGCCGGGGATCAGGACAATCCTCGAGCAGATGGATCTCGACAAGCTGAAGAAGAAGCTGGAGGCTGAAATCGCCGACACAAAAAGCAGGGCGACGAGAATCAAGATAGCCCGCCGCCTCCGCCTCGTCGAGGGATTCATCAAGAGCAAGTCCCGTCCGGAATGGAGGATACTCACAGTGCTTCCGGTAATACCGCCCGACCTCAGGCCTCTTGTCCCCCTCGAGGGCGGAAGATTCGCGACATCCGACCTCAACGACCTCTACCGCAGGATAATCAACAGGAACAACAGGCTCAGGAACCTGCTCAAGCTCAGGACCCCGGACGTCATCATCAGGAACGAGAAGAGAATGCTGCAGGAGTCCGTCGACGCCCTCCTCGACAACGGCAGACACGGAAGAGCCGTCACCGGAGCTGGGAACAGGCCGCTCAAGTCCCTCAGCGACATGCTCAAGGGCAAGCAGGGACGCTTCCGCCAGAACCTGCTGGGCAAGCGCGTGGACTATTCGGGGCGCTCGGTCATCGTGATAGGCCCGGAGCTCACCTTGGGCCAGTGCGGGCTGCCCAAGAAGATGGCGCTCACGCTCTTCGAGCCTTTCATCATCAGATATCTCAAGGAGAAGGGCACGGCCCCCTCGGTGCGCGCGGCAAAGAAGCTCATCGAGAAGAACGATCCCATAGTGTGGGACATCCTCGAGAAGGTCACCAAGGGCCATCCGGTGATGCTGAACAGGGCCCCCACGTTGCACAGGCTCAGCATCCAGGCCTTCGACCCCATCCTCATCGAAGGGTCGGCAATAAGGATCCATCCGCTCGTCTGCACCGCGTTCAACGCGGACTTCGACGGCGACCAGATGGCCGTGCACGTCCCCCTCTCATACCATTCCCAGATGGAGGCCAAGCTCCTGATGTCCTCCACCAACAACATCTTCTCCCCGGCGAACGGCAAGCCTATAACGTCGCCCACCCAGGACATCACGCTCGGATCATACTACCTCACGTTCAAGCCGGCCAACTTCGGCAAGGTCAAGACCTTCAAGGACTATCACGAGGTGCTCCGCGCCCTCGATGCCGGAGACATACGCATACACGAGCTCATCAGAATACCAAATCCGGATTTCGGAAGAAGCACCACATGGGGCAAAAGCGACCAGAAATACATCGAGACATCCCCGGGCAGATGCATATTCAACGAGATCTGGGACAACAGGCTCGGATTCCACAACGGCGTCACGGGCAAGAAGGTGCTCGGAAGACTCATCCTCGACTGCTACAACGTCTGCGGCCACGAAGCGACCGTCAAGGTCCTCGACGCGCTCAAGAAGACCGGATATGAATACGCCACCAGGGCGGGTTTCTCCATATCCGTATCCGACATGCTCATCCCGGAGGAGAAGGAGGCGCTCATCGCCGAGGCCAGAAAGCAGATCGACGAAGTCCAGAGACAGTTCAAGAAGGGCGTCCTGACCGACGGCGAACGCCACAACAAGGTCATAGACATCTGGACCAGCACCAGCAACGAGGTCGCAAAGCAGGTCTTCAAGGACATGGAGGACGACGCGTCAGCGGACAAGGGCATCAACCCGGTCTTCGCCATGCTCGACTCAGGCGCGAGAGGCAGCAAGGACCAGATCAGGCAGCTGGCCGGCATGCGCGGCCTCATGGCAAAACCATCGGGCGACATCATCGAACGTCCCATCATATCCAACTTCAGGGAGGGACTCACC
>CAZGJP010000172.1:0-6099 GCA_964526605.1 uncultured Lentisphaera sp. | reverse complement strand
GTCCTTAGAAGCAAATATATGGCTCTTTATTTGATTTTAAGGATTTTTATGGCAGCCACCATTCGTGCACGTTGCAATAATTACTCTAATTCAGAATTTTATTTCCCCTATGAGCAAATGTTCTTAAAAGTCAAATATCCTGCTATATTTTGCCTTTAACGGCATTTATTCAGAGAGAGCAGTTTTTGTTTCTTATCGTAATTATTGCAACGAGCGCAATTATAGGTGTGTTGCAAAATGGCCTTATCCTATCGTCGAGAACTCGGGGGCGAATCCGACCAGTTTTCTTGCCTTGTCATATGAGACGAGGGGCTCGCTGCCACAGATTGGCTTCTTGAACTCCCCTACCCATGGGAAGAAGGCCCTGATGATTCTCGCCGTCTCGCATTTCCTTCCGGTGTCCGGGCCGTTGATGAATAGCGGGTGGGTGCCGTCGAGATCCGCCTCGAGGCATTTCCTCAGCGACTGGACGCAGTCGGAGAATTCGAGGTATGCGAAGAGGTCGCGGACGGCTTTGAGGGTGTAGCCGGCCTTGGCCCATTCCATCCTCTCGTCCTCGTTCGCCTCGCTCCACTTCTTGGCGTTTCTCCTGAACTCGAGTTCCTTGGACGATTCGAAGATGTTTTCAACGAAGGAAATCCTGTCCCTCTCGCACATCTTCTCGATCTCCTCGAGCACCTTTTCGAAGTAATCCCCCTTCCCGTGATGATGTAGCCAGGACCTGTCGAACATGCCCGGGAATCTAAGGGAGAAACTCGGGAAGGAATCCCTGTTCCAGAAATATTCCGCTATCTCCTCGTCCATCTTCTTGGAGAGCGAGTAGGCATCGCTTATGCATGGAGGATGCTCCTCGTCTATCGGAAAATATTGCGGACGGAACATCTTCACCCCGAAGGCGATGCCAAGGTAGTTTATCGAGCTGGCCTGGACGATCTTCTTGAGCCCCGTCTTGACCGCCGCCTGGAACACGTGGAAGGTCCCCAGCACGTTTATCCTCATTATCTCCCTTGTAGAGCCCCTGTCGGGACTCGGTAGGGCCGCGAGATGCACCACGGCGTCCATCCCCTTCATGTGGTCCATCAGGAAGTTGAAGTCGTTGATGTCGCCAACAACATATTCGACACCGTTTCTTCTCTCCTTTGGCTCCACGCGGTCGAAGGATGTGACCCGGTATCCTGCATCCGAAAGCCCCTTCAGGGCGTATCCGCCAATCACGCCGGATCCTCCGGTGAGGAAGACCGACGCGCCTTTTCCCACAGACAAGCTCATTTTGCTCCTTTCAATCTATTTTATTACGGTTTCGAACGGGAGGGCTGGCAGCCCCGAGGCGTCGTAGAGGTTCACCCTGGGATTGTTGGCCCAGGCGTATCTCAACTTGAACGGTTTCCTCTCTCCTTCCGGTATCTTCACCAACACCATGCTTCCTGCGATTTTCGCATCGGCGCGACGGAACGCGCCGCCCGAGCCTCGGACCGCGAATTCGCGTGGTGGCTTCCCGTCGGAGGTTTTGAGCGCCAGTCCGCCAGTCTCGAATCCAAGCTCGATGAATTCTCCCTCGATCCTCGCCGTCTTGAGTCTGGGGCCGTCGCAGTGGACCGCCTTGATGCGGTATGCCTTTCGCAGCGCCTGCAGGGCGAGTCTCCTGCCCACGTCCTTCTTGTTCCGCGGATGAATGTCGTCGGCCTCTCCGATGTCTATCGCGGTGGCCAGGCCGCAGTTCTCCACCTCGTCGGCGACGAGCTGCTGCGAATTTCGCAGTTGCGCCCAGAAGCTTTCGGTCGGTTCGTCGTCAGCTTTCATGTAGTTCGCGAGCTGGACGATGTAGAATGGGAATTCGCCGGAGTTCCATCTGGCTCTCCAGTCGCGTATCATGGCCTCGAGGAGCATCCTGTATTCGGCGGCCCTGTCGGCGTTGCTCTCTCCCTGATACCAGATCGCACCCTTGACCTTCAAGGGGAGAAGTGGATTGATCATTCCGTTGAAGAGATGGGTCGAAGCAGGATTGGAGTTCTGCGGCTGCTTCACGGCGAGCTCCAGCGCCGAGAGCCATTCGCCGGCCAGACCAAGCACCTTGTCGGCTTCTCCCTCGGGATGGATTTTCATCGCATCGAGCGGACCCATCATGCCGCCATTCATGAAATGGTCGAAGACCCTCACGGCTACCGTCGCCTCGCCCGCCTTGGCGAGCCGTGCTGGAATCCTGTAGCGGCGCGCCGTGCTCCACCAGTTCGCTGTCTCCTTGCCAGTCCTTCCCACCTCGACGCCGTTGAACCATGTCGTGTCGAAATCGTCGATCACTCCGAGCGACAGCACGAGGTCCTTGCCCGCGAACCGTTCCGGAATCTCGATCTTCCTCCTGAACCAGATCGCGCCGTCAATGTCGAGGCCGTGCCTCTCGATGTCGCATGGAAGCTCCATCGGAACCCATTTCGAGTCGTCGCAGGCTGGCTCGCTCCACTCCGCGGTGAAGTCTTGTCTTCCCGGATCGGGCAGAGTCCCGTCGGGATTTCTCTCCATCTCGCGCCCGGGCCTGAAGTCGGCGATTCTGCGATAGCCCGCGTCCATCCTGGCCTTGCTGGCGCGTGGATTATTCAAGAGATGTTTCAACGCTGGATTTGCGGCCAGCGCCTCCTCGCTGGTCCAAGCCTCCGCCTTCGTCCCGCCCCAGCTTGTGTTCATCAGGCCGATCGGGACGTCAATGTTCTCTTCCAGCTCCTTCCCGAAATAGTATCCGACAGCGGAGAAGAGGGGAAGCGTCTCCGGCGTGCATTGCAGCCATTTTCCGCCACAGTCGGGGCTTTTCCTCGATAACGCGTTTTTTGTCACGGTGAAGAGGCGTATCCGGGGATTGGCGCAGGCGGGAATATCCCTCTCCGCATCCCGGGCCCTGGCCATGTCCCATTCCATGTTGGACTGTCCAGAGCATATCCATACATCTCCAAAAAGGACATTGCCGAGCTTGATCTTCTCTCCTCCGGATTCGACCTCGATTTCGTGGGGGCCTCCCGGTAGCTGCGCCGGGATTTCCGCCTTCCACGCGCCGCTTCTCCCCGAAACCGTCTCCGCCACGGCTCTTCCATCAAGAGAGACCCGCACGTTCGCCAATTTGCGGGCCCTGCCAGTCAATTTAACCGGAAGCTCCCTCTGCAAGACCATGTCGGACCCGTATATGCATGGCAGGGACAGGGCTCCTTCATCCTTTGTCTTCATATTCCATCCGCTCCTTTGGTTATTGGAAAAGCGAAAACAATACATCACGCCGCGGACTTAGCAAGGAATTTCCGCGATGCCGAAATATCTGGCCTTGAAATATTCCATCCGCAATATTTATTTCGGGCTTTGATCAAAAGCGAAAGCGGGGAGAGACGGAATGAGCGAAACGACTTCAGGTCCGGCAAGGAGAACGGTTCTATACGACAAGCATCTCGCACTGGGGGCCAGATTCGTGCCTTTCTCCGGATGGGAGATGCCCGTCAACTATTCCGACGGGATCATAGCCGAGCATCTGCAAACCCGAAAAAACGCCGCGCTCTTCGACATCTGCCACATGGGCGAGTTCAGAGTCTCGGGCCCCCAGGCGGAGCGCGCGCTCGACCGCATTGTCGCAAGGACGGTGAGGAAGCAGCAGCCGGGCACCTGCAGATACAACTTCCTTCTCGACGAGAACGGCGGAGTGAAGGACGACATCATCGTCTACAGGATGGGGCCGGAGGAGTTCTTCATTGTCGTCAACGCGGGGACGAAGGATGGCGACGCGGATTGGATCAGGGGCAAGCTCGACGGCGCCGCGGAATTCGCGGACGAGTCGGACTTCACCGCCAAGCTAGACCTCCAGGGGCCGGAATCGGGAGCGGTGCTTGAGTCCCTTGGCTTCAAGTCCTCCTCCCTTCCCGGATACTACAAGTTCATCTTCGCGGAAATCGCCGGCGCAAAATGCCTGCTCAGCCGCACCGGATACACCGGAGAGCTCGGATACGAGATATACATCCACGCGGATCACGCGGGAAAAGTCTGGGACGCGCTTCTTGCCGACGGACGCGTCAAACCGGCCGGCCTGGGCGCCCGCGACACGCTGCGCCTCGAGATGGCGTATCCGCTCTACGGACACGAGCTGAACACGGCGACCACTCCGATCGAGGCTGGATTCGGGAGAATGCTGGATCTGTCCGAGGACCGCGTCTTCATCGGTGGAGAGGCCCTGCGGAATTCGCGGCCGCGCAAAAAACTTGTCGGCATCGAACTCGATGGCAAGAGGGCTGCGCGCGAGGGCTCTGAGATAATGTCGGAGGGGGCGAAGATTGGAGAAATCAGCTCCGGTTCATACGCTCCATCGCTCGGCAGGGCAGTCGCCCTTGGCTATGTGCCGGCAGATTTCCCGAGTGGAAACGGCCCGGTCGAAGTTTTTTTCAAAAAAATCGCTTTCAAGGGTTGCTTTTCGGAATTGCCGTTTTATAAGAATGGAACTGCAAGAAAATAGAAAACGGGCTTAAAGGAAAAACGAGGACTGATATGAAAAAATACACGAAGACCCATGAGTGGATCGAGGTGAACGGAGACGAGGCGACGGTGGGAATAACGGAACATGCCGCCGCCGAACTCGGAGACATAACTTTCGTGGAAGCTCCCCCGAAGAGCACCGACATGATAATGGGAGACAAGGTAGGAATGATCGAGTCCGTCAAGGCCGCGTCGGACATATATGCGCCGACAAGCGGAACGGTTTCGGCCACCAACAAGAGGCTCGAGGACGACCCCGGCCTCGTCAACCGATCGCCGGAGGACGAAGGCTGGATATTCAAGATAACCAACATAGACTTCGAGGAGCACGAAAAGCTCATGACGAAGGAGAAATACGACAAGATGCTCAAGTCGAAGGACGCCAAGTAGAGCCTCGATGCCTTACATACCACATACCGCGGAAGACCTGAGAACCATGCTGGACGTCTGCGGGGCGAAGACCCTCGAGGAGCTCCGCGAGCAGACGCTGGTCCCCAGATCCGGGACGAAATTCGATATTCCTTCCGGGAAGTCCGAATTCGAAGTCGTCGAACACATGCGCCGCCTTGGGAGGCTCAATTCGACGAAGCTGGTGAGCTTCCTCGGGGGCGGATACTACGACCACATAATCCCGGCCGCCGTCTCCGCCATCACCTCGCGCTCCGAGTTCTACACATCCTACACGCCTTATCAGCCGGAGGCGGCACAAGGCACGCTGCAGGCGATTTTCGAATACCAATCGGCGATCTGCAGGCTCACCGGGATGGACGTGTCCAACGCCTCGATATACGATGGAGGCACTGCGCTGTTCGAGGCGATGACGATGGCCGTGAGGACAAGCTCCCGCCGCGAAGTGGTGATATCCCGGGCCGTCTCTCCCATATTCCGCGAGATGATCCGATGCTACAGCGCGAATCTCGAATTGGCTCTTGTCGAAGTGGAAGAGGGCGCCGGGCTCTCCTCCAATGCCGCTGGGCTTGCGGAGAGGATTTCCGGGAGAACGGCATGCGTGATAGTCCAGAATCCGAACTTCTTCGGAACAGTCGAGGATTTCTCCTCCCTCGCCGAGGCCGCCCGCGCGAAGGGGGCCGTGTCCATCTGCTCCACGTATCCGATTGCGCTGGGCATGCTGAAGACGCCGGGAGACATGGGGTTCGACATCAGCGCCGGCGAGGGGCAGAGCCTGGGAATACCGCTAAGCTTCGGGGGGCCGTATCTAGGATTCATGGCGGTCCGCGAGAAATACATGAGGAAGATGCCAGGCAGGATAGTCGGAATGGCGAAGGACTCCCAGGGACGCGACTGCTTCACGCTCACGCTCCAGGCGAGGGAACAGCACATCCGCAGGGAGAACGCAATGTCCAACATCTGCTCCAACGAGACCCTCTGCGCCATAGCGGCTATAGTCTACATGAGCGCTGTCGGGAAGGATGGTTTCGCCAAGGTCGCAAGCCTCTGCCATTCGAAGGCGAACTTCCTCGCCGATGAGATTTCCAGGATAGAAGGCGTCTCCGTCGAGAACAAGGGCGCGTTCTTCAACGAGTTCACGGTGAACCTGCCATGCGACGCGGCGGAAACCGTTTCGCGCCTGATAGAAAAGGG
>CAZGJP010000171.1:4796-6104 GCA_964526605.1 uncultured Lentisphaera sp. | reverse complement strand
TGTCGTATCTGGACCAGTCCGTTGCGGATTCGTTTTTTATGCAGAATTTCATCTTCCACGGCTTGATCCCATATTCGCAGAGAAGCATGTCGGAATTGTCGTTGAAGACTATGTTGGAGGGGTTCAGTGAAAGATGCAGGCCCCCGGAGCTCTTCAGCATCGCGTTGAGCGTCTCGGTCGTCCTGGTGGCTATGTCCAGCGTCTGTTCCAAGGGGATCTTGCCCTGCTTTGCGATTTTCGCAGCGAGGTTCCCCTCCGAGAGATAGGGCATGGACAGGAATATGTGGTTCGACTGCATTCCGCAGTCGAAGTAGTGCATGACGCCAGGGTGGTCCACGTTCGCGGTCTTGAAGAGCTCCTTCTTCAAGGAGTCGAAGGCCAATGCCGGGTCGTGGTCCTGGACTATGCTGAAGACCTTCAATGCGACGGTTCTGTCCACCGACTTCTGGTATGCAAGGAATGTCTTGCCATAGAAACTCTCTCCAATCTCGCGTATCAGCCTGTAGCCCTCGATCTCGACGCCTTTGGAGAGCGTCAGATTGTCGGGGGATATCACGGATCCCTGCTGGGAGAATGGGAAGACAAGGCTCTTGTCTATCTTGACAGTTTCGACCATGAGCGTCGAGGATGGTTGCTGGGGGGGGGCGGGTTGCTGGCCGGAGGCCTTATCGTTGATCTTGAGCTTGACGGGGCGGAGGTCTCTTGCGGCATATTCCTCGAAATCTCCGTGGCAGACAATGAACTCGGCATCCCCCACCTTGACCATGGAACCGTCGTTTATCTGGAGAGGCTTGTCGTCGAGGCGGGTTCCGTCGAGGGAAGTTCCATTGCTGGAGCCGAGATCCTCGACGGACGCGCTGCCGTCCTCGAGCACCTTGATGAGGCAGTGTTTCCTGCTGATCGAGGAATCTTCCAGGATCACCACGTCGTTGTCCGATGTCCGGCCGAAAGTGGTCTCGGACGGGGCATTCAGTTCGAAAGCTTCCTTCTCATCGCCTGTGCAGTATATTAGGTAGGGCATGTCGAGCTATTTCATTTTGAAGTCGCCATATTCGTCCAGGAGTTTCTTGAGTTCGGCATCGGTTTTCTCCTTTCTCTCCTTTTCGATGAGGACGTTGACCTCCTCCACAATCTTTGGATTTTCCTTCGTCAGCACGAAGGCCGAATAGCCTTTCTTGTCCGGAGTGAGTTTGACGTATAGGCTGCCTATGGTTTCCTTTCCTGTCCATGTGAGTGTGATCTCCTCCGGGATGACGATCTCTTCGGGAGGAGGAGCTTCACCCTCCTTTTTTTCCTCGGGGGCGGCGG
>CAZGJP010000171.1:0-4786 GCA_964526605.1 uncultured Lentisphaera sp. | reverse complement strand
TGTTTGGTTGTCAGCTGTTGGGGTGTTTACACCGGCGGGGTTTGACATTTTTTGGGTGTGGCGGTTCCACCCCTTTTTTTTTTGGGGGGGGGGGGGGGGGGGCGGCGGCGGCGGCGGCTTCCGCGGCGAGTCTGGCGGCCTCCTCCTCCTGCCTTTCCTGGTCGGTCTTCCCGTATGTCTCCACTATCTTGCGGTATAGTATCTCCATCGCCTGCGGAGCGGCGATTCTGAAGTTGACCACGACCTTGTTGAAATATCCATGGAAGAAATACAGGTCCACTTTCTGGACGGGGCCCTTCTCCATGGTGATAGTCTCGGCGTTCCCCTCTCCTGGGCGGTCCACGAGGGAATCGAAGAGGAGGTTGACATCGGCGTGCTTCATCCACCATATCGCGTTTCCGTATCCCTGGTCGGCATCTATGCCCGCATACCTGGTTTTTATCCTCTGCTGGTCCATTTCAGCCTTCCTTCTGACATCCGCGATCCTCTTCGCCTTGGAGTCCTGCGTCGTAGTCGTTGCCGGTGTCTCTCCCGGGCCGGGGGGGGTGGTGGGGTCGGAGACTGTTGTCGGGGGCTTAGTTGTGCCAGGTCCCTCCGTTGGGACCGGATCAATTTTAGCGACCTGTCCCTGGCTGGCCATGGAATCGGCGAGGGTTATCGCGAGTTCCTTCGGGGTCATCCACCTGTTCATCGCGAATATGTATCCGGCGTTCTCGTTGTATTTGACCACGGACTCCTTCTCCTGCTTGAGGAGTTCGACGGAATACTCGTTCTTCCTGAAGTAGTAGTCGCGTATCTGTTTCTGGACGAACTGCTCCTTCTGCATCTCCCTGTATTTGTCGTCGAACTTCGCCCTGTCCTCCGGGATGAGGTCGAATATGGCGATTATGTTTCCGCCGACATTTATGCTGTGCTCCATGGCGCCGTATCCGAAGAAATAGCCCTCCACGGTGTAGCTCTTGGAGCCTTTCTCGTAGGTCACCTTGACGTAGTCGTTGACCTTTGCCCTTTTGAAGGTCTTCTCGGCATTCTCCTTCGCTCTCTTCTGGAGGACATCGTGGGCGTCGGGGAACTTGAGCGCGACCTTCTCCCGGACTATCTTCGCCACCTCCTCCCTTCCGACGAGGTTTGGCTTCGATTCCGGATCTAGAGGGTAGAATTTCGATATCTCCTTGAGCATGGCTGCCCTGACATCGGGATCCGAAAGATCCTCTCCCGCCTCCTTGAATCTGGCAATGATGGCGCTGACCTTCTTCATCCTGGTCTCGGATATCTCCGACGCCACGAGAGGGATGCAGAGAGCCATGGTGCAGAGGAGGAGAACACGGAAGGCCGTCCTTGTCCTTATGCTTGTCATGTAGTGATATCTCTTTTGATTATGAGAATATTTGATAAAACGTTAATGTATATTATAATTGGCGTTAGTGCAAGTGTGAAATACGGGTCAAAACGAGAAAACATCCAAAACTAATCCAACCAAAAGAGCAGGATACATGCCAGAATTCGTTGGGAAAGGCGATCCGGAGGGTGCCAGCTCCTACGTGTGCGCGCTGGACGAGCCGCAGCGGCGCAGGCTGACCGAGGCGTTGGGGGAGAAGGGGTGGACATTCTCGGAGCACCCCCATGCGCACTGGAAGGCCACCCATGGGAAGGTCAACGCGATAGCGTATCTCAGCGGGAAGCTTGTCGTCCAGGGAAAGGGGACTGGCGAGCTGGTCCTCTACTTCATCGAGCCGGAGATAACCGGCAAAGCTATGCTTGGATATGGCGAGGCCGATCCGCCGGCGGCGGAGGAGCCATTCGTCCCGCATGCCGGGGTGGATGAAAGCGGTAAGGGGGATCTTTTCGGCGCCCTCACCGTGGCGGCGGTCTTTGTGGACGATGTCTCCTCGAGGATATTCAAGAAGATTGGCGTGAAGGATTCAAAGAGCATAAAGAGCGACGCGAAGATAGCCTTTCTGGCCCGCGAGATAAGGAGGAATGGCGGCGGCCTCTACTCGGTCGTGTCCATCGGGCCCGAAGCCTACAACAGGTTATACGACAAATTCAGGAATCTCAACCGTCTCCTCGCCTGGGGGCACGCCAGGGCGATAGAGAATCTCATGGAAAAGAAGCCCGACCTGGCCTCCGCCATATCGGACAAGTTCGGCCATGAGAGTCTGATAAAAAACGCCCTGATGGACAAGGGCAGGAGGATAAAGCTGATCCAGAGGACGAAGGCCGAGTCCGATATTGCCGTCGCCGCCGCTTCGATCATGGCGAGAGATTCCTTTGTCCAGAAGATGAAGGAGCTTTCCGAGAAGGCCGGGATGCATCTGCCGAAGGGAGCCGGGGACGAGGCGAAGAACTGTCTGTCCAAGGTGTTGGCGGAGAAAGGCGCGGAGGCCTTGCCGCTCTTCGTGAAGATGCACTTCAAGACGGTGAAGGAGCTGCTTGGAATACCTCTCGACCCGCCTGCTGGAGCCCGTGCGGACTTCAGAAGGCGGGATGGAGAAGGGCTTTTCTGAAGACCAGCATCTGCTCGCGGTTGCCTTTCGGTCCCGTGATCGGGGATGGAATTGATTCAAGGAAGGTCCATCCGAAATTGGCGACTGCGAAATCGGCGACATCCCCGACGCAGCGCGCTATGAGCGAGGTATCCTTCACCACTCCGCCTTTTCCAACCTCGTGCCTTCCGACCTCGAACTGGGGCTTGACCAGCACATAGATCATCGCATCATCCGCCAGAAGGAGAGCGACCGAGGGAAGTATCTTCTTGACGGATATGAAGGACACGTCCATCGTGAGGACGTCTATTTTCTCCCTTATCATGGTTTCGTCCAGATGCCTGGCGTTGGTCTCCTCCATGCACACTATCTCCGGGCGCGACCTGAGCTTCTGGTGGAGCTGTCCCCTGCCTGAATCCACGGCGTAGATTCTCATGGCCCCGGACTTCAGAAGGACATCGCAGAACCCTCCCGTGGAGGCGCCTATGTCCGCAGCCACGAAGGGGATGCGGGGCGGCGGATGTCTCTCGATGGCCGGAAGCAGCTTGTAGGCGCCTCTCCCCACGAAGTCCCTATCCGGTTCGACCATGAAAACAGTGTCATCGGGGAGCAGATCGGACGGCTTGGCGACGAGCCTGTCGCTTCCCGTCCTGACCTTTCCCTCCATGACCATGCGCCTGGCTTGCTCGCGCGACTCGGCGAGGCCCTTCCGGAACAGGAGCATGTCTGCGCGCTCCTTCTTCATTCGCTGACCCTTTTAAGACGGAACGCGTCGGCGATTGCGCGCCTCAGCGCCGCCCATTTCCAGAGAATCTCCATTGCGGAGAGCGTCAGCAGGAGGGAGCAGGCCAGGATGAAGACATCTCCATGCCTGGTGTAGAAGCTCTGCTTCTGGGGGTGGGGCACCTCCACCTTGAAGACCGCATACCCTCTGCTCTTCTTCGATGGGGCCGGGATCATGTTTCCAGTCCTGGGGTCAACTCCGTGTGTGACGCTGTCCTCCACGACTCCGATTGGCGATATCACGCAGCTGAAGCTGTTGTTGCCGCATCGGACTATCCTGCGCCTGTTCTCGACGGCCCTGAAGACAGCATGAGAGAAATGCTGTTCCGGCTCGGAACTTTTGGGATACCATGCGTCGTTTGTGAGGACTATGATGAAGTCCGCCCCCTTCCGCGCGAGCCTGCGGGATATCTCCGGGAATACGTCCTCGTAGCATATGTTCACTCCGGCGCAGAGTCCGAACGGAAGTTCGAACAATGTGTAATCCCTGCCGGCGGTCAAATCCCTGCCCATGCCGAAATGCCTTTTGAGCGGCTCGAAATATCTTCCGAACGGTGTGTACTCGCCGAAAGGGACGAGATGCGTCTTGTGATATTTGTCCACTATCGTGCCATCCTTGTCCACGAGCATGGCGCTGTTGTGCACAGGGATGTCGCCGGGGTTCCTCTGGTCGAATGGCACGTCTCCAAAGTCTATCGTGCCTATCAGGAACTGGACGGCTCCCTCCCCTGCCAGCCTTGCCAGCTCGCGCCTGTATCTAATCGATATCGCGTGCGAGGCGCGGTAGGGCAGGGGGACCGCCGTCTCGGGCCATAGGACGATGTCGGGCTTCGACATCAGTGCCAGCTCGGTCAGCTCGATGTTCTTGTCCAGCGCGAATGCCGCCTGCTCCTCGCTTGGAATCCTGCATTGGGGGATGTCCGCCTGTATCACCGCCACCTTGATCTGCCTCGATGGAGTCGCCGCGCGCGCGCCGACCACCTTGCGGGTGCCATATCCGAGACATATCATGATAAGCAGTATCGAGAAATAGAGGGCGGCCGGCCTCCGGAATCTCCCATGATCGACCATCGTCCTGGCCTTCCCCGCGCAGACCGCAAGCGACGAGTTGAGCATGACGATGACGAAGCTGACGCCGTATGCTCCTGTGATGTCCGATATCTGTATTATCGCCGGATTCCGCCATTGGCTTGTCGCGGCGATGTTCCAAGGGAATCCGGTGAAGATCCACGATCTGGTCCATTCGAGGAAGACCCACAGCGATGCGGCGAGAAGGCAGAAGTGGACATCCCTCATGTTCCATGCGATCCCGTGCTGGTTCCGCTCCTTGTATCGCTCGGCCTCTGAAAAACCGGAGGCCAGAACGTCGCTCGGGTAGTGCAGGAACCTGTCCATCAGGGGCAGCGGCAGACACCAGAAGGCCGGGAAGAAGGCGAGAATTAGGGCGATCGGTATGGGCACGAAGAATTCTATCTCCCTCAGCCAGAAGAAGGATGTGAAGGCCCAGACGAATCCCC
>CAZGJP010000170.1:0-6106 GCA_964526605.1 uncultured Lentisphaera sp. | reverse complement strand
GTGGATGTGGTCCGCAAGCAGAAGATATCCATAGGGATCATAACCGTGGGGGCGGACAGTGAGCAGAAGGTCGCCGACATGCTGGTGGCGGCGGGGATATGCGGAGTGCTCAACTTTGCCCCGGTTCCCCTGAAGATTCCGAAGACCATCCACAACGAGAGGATAGACATAACCACGTCGCTCGAGAAGGCCGCCTACTTCTCCGGCCTGAACAAGAGGGTGCAATGAAGAACCAGTTCGACAGGGGCATGGGTGAAGTCCTTGGCAAATACCAGGACAAGTCGAGGGAGAACTTGATCCCCATCCTGCAGGACGTGCAGGAGCGTTTCGGATATGTCCCGAAGGACGCGATCACGCGGATAGGCGAATTCCTCGGACTTCCTTCCAGCAAGATATATGGCGTGGCCACTTTCTACAACCAGTTCAAGTTCAGCCCTCCCGGGCGCTTCCACATAATGGTGTGCAGGGGGACCGCATGCCATGTGAAGGGTTCCGCTCTGGTCCTCGACGCCCTTCTGAAGGAACTCAGGATCGGCGCCGGCCAGACATCCCGCGACGGCCTTTTCAGCCTCGAGGTCGTCGCATGCATCGGCGCGTGCGGGCTTGCCCCCGTCATATCTGTCAATGGCGAGTTCCACGCGAAGCTCTCGGCCAAGGACATACCCGGAATTATCAATGCCTACCGCGAAAAGGCGAAAATCGAAGGAGACGGAAGATGAAGCAGGAAACGAGGAACAGCCGAATGCTGTCGCTCCTGTCCCACGAGTTCGTCTGCGCGAAGGACAGGGACGCCCGAATGGACGAAGGCCTCCGGAAAGAACTGGGTCGGTGCAGGAAGGAGAGCGGAGACAAGCCTCTCATATTCATCGGCGCCGCCACCTGCGGGATCAGCGCCGGCGCAAACAAGATAATGGAGAGATTCCGCGAATGCGACCCGAAGACGCGGGCGGCAGCCGAATTCGTCGAGGTAGGATGCATAGGACTCTGCGCCGAGGAGCCAATAGTGGACGTGAAGATTCCGGGCAGGAACAGGATCAGCCATGGAAGAGTCACACCCGAGATTGCGCTCGAAATCCTCGACTCAGCGACAAAGGGCAGACCGCTTTCCAAAAACATCCTCGGGCAGCACGACGACACCCCGGACGGGAACTGGCCCGGCATCCCGATGATCTCCGAACACAGCTTCTTCGCCCCGCAGACAAGATGGGTGCTGGAGAATTGCGGAATAATTGACCCGACGGACATTGACGAATACATCGCCCGCGGCGGATACAGGGCCCTCTCCAAGACCCTGCACACCAGAACTCCAGCCGAGATATGCGACGAGATGGAGAAGAGCGGGCTCCGCGGCAGGGGCGGCGGCGGATTCCCCACTGGAAGGAAGTGGAAGTTCGCGCTGAACACCGACAGCGGCCAGAAATACATGATATGCAACGCCGACGAGGGGGACCCCGGCGCATTCATGGACAGGGCCGTCATCGAGGGTGACCCGCACAAGGTCCTCGAGGGACTCATAATAGCCTCCTACGCGATCGGCGCGGACAAGGCCTACGTCTACATCAGGGCCGAATATCCCCTGGCCATTAGACGCCTGAAGGAGGCGATAGCCAAGGCGGAAAGCTATGGACTGCTCGGAGAGAACATACTCGACAGCGGTTTCAATCTCAGGATCAAGATAAAGATGGGCGCAGGAGCATTCGTCTGCGGCGAGGAGACCGCACTCATACACAGCATCGAGGGCAGGCGCGGAATGCCACGCCCAAGACCGCCCTTCCCCGCCGTCAGCGGACTCTTCGGAAAACCCACCGTCATAAACAACGTCGAGACGCTCGCAAACGTTCCCCTCATCATAGACAGGAGCGCGAAATGGTTCTCCTCCCTAGGCACGGCCACCAGCAAGGGGACAAAAGTTTTCGCACTCTCGGGAAAAGTCGCCAGGACAGGACTCGTGGAGGTAGCCATGGGAACCTCCATCAGGGATATTATCTTCGGCGTCGGCGGAGGGATTGCCGACGGGAGACGCTTCAAGGCCGTCCAGATAGGAGGGCCTTCCGGCGGATGCCTCGTCGAACAGCACCTCGACCTGAAGGTGGACTACGAAACCATAAAGGAAGCAGGCGCCATGATGGGGTCAGGCGGCCTCGTCGTAATGGACGAGGACAACTGCATGGTCGATGTAGCAAAGTTCTTCATGGACTTTATACAGAGGGAAAGTTGCGGAAAGTGCATCCCATGCAGGGAGGGGACAAAGCAGATGCTCGCGATATTGGATAAGATAACAGGTGCGGAGGACAAGGCCGACGGACAGGCAACCCTCGAGAGGTTCAAAGGCATAATGGCCCTGCCAAAACTCGCGTCGGTGATACAGGACACAAGCCTCTGCGGCCTCGGACAGACCGCGCCCAACCCGGTCCTCAGCACTCTCAAATGGTTCCGCGACGAATACGATGCGCACATCTACGAAAGAAAATGCCCCGCAGGCGTATGCAAGGGGCTCATCAAATACGAGATAGACGAGAAGAAATGCGTCGGATGCACAGCATGCGCGCTCAAATGTCCGGAGAAGGCCATCATGGGCGCGAAAAAGGCCCCGCACTACATCGTCCAGGAAAAATGCGTCAAATGCGGACTCTGCAAGCAGGTCTGCAGATTCGGCGCAGTCAAAACAACATGAAGGAGATCAGATCATGCTCGATATAAACGTCAACGGCAGGACGCTCGAAGCCAAGGAGGGCGACACCATCCTCCAGTCGCTCGAAAGGGCAGGCATCAAAGTTCCCACCCTCTGCCACATGAACGGTCTGCCACCCAGCGGAGCATGCAGAATCTGCGTCGTCGAGCTCGAAGGCGCCAGAGGCCTCATCCCATCATGCTCCTATCCGACCGCCAAGGGAATGAAGATAAAGACCAACTCCAAAAGAGTCATTGACGCCAGAAAGACCATCATAGGCCTCCTGCTCGCAAACCACCCTGACGACTGCCTCTACTGCGTCAGAAACGGCAACTGCGAACTTCAAACGCTCGCCGAGGAATACGGCGTCAGGGAACGCAGATATCCGGTGAAAAGCTCCTCCGTCGGCCTCGATGTCACCAGCCCCTCCATTGTCAGAGACCCCGCAAAATGCATACTCTGCGGAAAATGCGTCCGCGTCTGCGAGGAGATCCAGAAGGTCTCCTCCATAGACTTCGTCCGCAGGGGAAGCAAGATGGAGGTGTGCCCAGCATTTGAACAGAGCCTGAACGTCTCGAGCTGCATAAACTGCGGACAATGCATAACCGTCTGCCCGACAGGCGCGCTCCGCGAAAAAAGCCACCTCCAGGAGGTCCACGACGCGCTCCACAATCCAGACCTCGTCGTGGTCGCCCAGCATGCACCGGCCGTCTCCGTGTCGATCGCCGAGGAGTTCGGGTTCAAGCCCGGCACGGACGTGAACGGCGTCTTCACCGCCGCCCTCCGCGAAATCGGATTCAAACACGTGTTCGAGACCTCCTTCAGCGCCGACCTGACCATCATGGAGGAGGCGTCCGAACTGGTCGAGAGGATAAAAAATGGCGGCCCCCTGCCAATGATGACAAGCTGCTCCCCCGGCTGGATAAAATACATCGAACAGTTCTATCCGGAATTCCTCGACAATCTCTCCTCGTGCAAAAGCCCGCAACAGATGCTTGGCGCTCTCATCAAATCATATTTTGCAAAGGAGACGAACACCGCCCCGGAAAAAATATTCAGTGTCTCGATCATGCCATGCACCGCAAAGAAATTCGAGGCGACAAGACCCGAAATGACCGGGAAAAAAGGCCGCCCTGACATAGACGCCGTCCTCACCACACGGGAAATCGCACGCCTGTTCAAGCTCTGCGGAGTCAACATGGATGCGCTCGAGCCCTCCGAGGCCGACACCCCGTTCGGCAGAAGAAGCTCATCAGGAAAGATATTCGGCGCGTCGGGTGGAGTCATGGAGGCAGCGATCAGAACCGCCAGTTTCATGCTCACAGGAAAAGACCTCGCCCACCCCAAGATCGAGTTCGCCCGTGGAATGGACGGGATCAAGGAGGGAAAGATCAAGGTCGGAGACCTCGAACTCGGCTTTGCCATTGTCAACGGCATCGGCAATGCACCCAAAATCCTCGACCAGATTAAAAACGGCAGAAAGGACATTCATTTCATCGAAGTCATGACATGCCCCGGAGGATGCATCGCCGGAGGAGGACAGCCCCTGGACAACGACCAAGGCAGGATAAAGGCCAGAATGGCCTCCCTGTATTCGATCGACAGCAGCGCGCAGTTGCGATTTTCGCACAGGAACCCGGACATCTTGGAGATTTACGAGAAGTTCCTCGGCAAACCCCTCGGAGAGAAAAGCCACGAACTCCTCCACACACACTACTCGAAAAGAAACGTGTTCGGATGAGCGGGGGAGCGGGGGGAGGCGGATACGAGCAGCAGGATACAGGATTCAGGATACTTGCCCGCCCCTCTCCAAAGGAGAGCTGGCGAGCAAGATTCAGAACATATAAAATCCTATGCATGAAGCCCGAAACTCGAAAACGAGAAACGCTGAACGGCGAAACGGTGGACGTCAATGACATGTCTCGAGACAAAACCTGATTCGATAATACAGACGGTCGGAGACCTCTGCAAACTCTGCTACACCTGCGTCAGGGACTGCCCGGCGAAGGCGATCAGAGTCATGAACGGCCAGGCCCAGGTCATTCCAGAGCGATGCATCACCTGCGGGAACTGCGTCAGAGTCTGCAGGCAGAAGGCGAAAAGATACACTGATTCAGTTCCTGAAACGCTTGACATCCTCAAGTCGCCGGCGAAGGAAAAAGTTGCGATAGTCGCTCCAAGTTTCCCCGCCGAATTCCACGACATGAAAACTCCGCAGTTCGTGGCAATGCTCAGGAAGTCAGGCTTCACCAAGGTCTGCCAGGTCGCATACGGCGCAGACCTCGTCGCCAAGGAGTACCAGCGGCTGGTTTCCGGAGACAAAGACGGAGGCATGATCGCAACATCTTGTCCGGCAATCGTCACATACATCGAAAAATACCAGCCCGAGATGATAAAGTTCCTCGCTCCCATATGCTCGCCGATGGTCGCATCCGCGAGAGTCGCAAAGGGACGATTCGGGAAGGAGTCCAAAATAGTGTTCATCGGCCCCTGCATCGCAAAAAAAAACGAGGCGCTGAGATACCCCGACGAACTCGACTCTGTCCTCACGTTCGAGGAGCTGAGAAGACTATTCGCGGATCTCTCTTTGGCTCCAGAACAGTTCGCCGCCTCGACGGATGGATTCGACCCGCCTCACCCAGGCCTCGGAATGCTCTTCCCCATCAGCAGAGGACTGCTCCAGGCCGCCGACATAAAGGAGGACCTCCTCTCGCAAAACGTCGTCGCCTCTGACGGCAAACGCGGTTTCGTCCCGGCCATAGAGGAGTTTTCAACGGGCGACCTCCAGACCCGGCTGCTCGAGCTGCTCTGCTGCAAGGGCTGCATAAACGGCCCAGGAGCGAGCGATGAAATCTCGCAGTATAAGAAAAGAAAGCTCGTCAGCAGCTACGCCGCTGAAAACATCGGAAGAAAATCCGAAGCGGACAAGGAAGCCCGGATCAGCCTCGACCCCCAATACCACCCGAACGACGTCAGGGCGAAAAAACCCAGTGGCAACGAGATAACGGAAGTCCTCGCAAAAATGGGCAAGACGCGGCCGGAGGACGAACTCGACTGCGGCGCATGCGGATATCCCTCGTGCAGAGACCACGCCGTCGCCATCCTCAACGGACTGGCCGAAAGCGAAATGTGCCTCCCATACGTCATCGAAAGACTCAAAAAATCCCTTGGAGACCTCAGCTTCTCAAACAACCAGCTTGAAAAGACCAAACAGGCGCTCATCAACGCGGAAAAACTCGCAAGCATGGGACAGCTCTCCGCAGGAATAGCACACGAAATCAACAACCCCCTCGGAATCATCCTCCTCAACGCCAGCCTCGTCCTCGAAAGCATTCCGGAAAAATCCGAGAACTACGAAGACATGAAACTCATAGTCGAACAGGCCGAACAGTGCAAGAAAATCGTCACAGGCCTCCTCAACTTCGCAAGAAAAAA
>CAZGJP010000169.1:0-6111 GCA_964526605.1 uncultured Lentisphaera sp. | reverse complement strand
GATGGAGCTTTATCGGAAATTGCCAATGGATTCAATACACGCTTCCTTCTTTGCTGGAACAGCTACGGCGGACATGAAAGCTGAACCCTGATGCCTGTTGCCTAGTGCCTGTTCCCTCTTGAACTCCAACAAGGGCAATCTTAATGGCCATGCTCCTACTTTTGGCAAGGATCCGAGCCTGCTTTCTGGTTCTGATGTGAAGGCTTTCTTGACAGGGCGGACAAGCCCGCCATGAGGGAGGACAAGCTTCTTTTCGTCTCTGGAATGATGGGGGCAGTGAATATTTACGATGCCGTGATAAGTTTTTCTGGAGCGAGCGAAGGGATTTTCCTTCGCCTTTGCGGCTCGGAACCGTCGGCGACGTTGTCGTCCCCGGGTGGCAAACCCTCTTCTCGGGTTCTCATCCCTTCTTGTTTACGGGGATATGTATTGGAGCGAGCGAAGGGATTCGAACCCTCGACATTCACGTTGGCAACGTGACGCTCTACCACTGAGCTACGCTCGCACTCCGAGGAGATACAAAACGGGGCATAATGTAATCCCGTTTCAGTCCATTTCAAGTCCGGCGTGGAAAAACAGCGTCCATTTTGGAAATCACAGCCTTGTTCATTTCAAGACAGGTGGTATCTTAAGCGGTCGAGCCAATCGTCGATCGCTGGATCGAAATTGTCATTTCTTTAAGAGGCTTAGCCGGATTCATCATGTGCCCCAGGAGAATAAAAAGACGCTCGGGATCCCGCATCGCGGGAAAGGCTCTGGCACTTGTCATCACGATCGCCGCCATCGCCGGTGCCGCGTATGGAGTGCTCCATCTGTATTCCCGCGCGGAGAACGTCCAGGCAAGGCTGATATCGGAGGAACTCTCCGCTCTGGAGGATTTCTCCGAGGAGGCCGCCGCCGCCGAGAAGGGATGGTCGTATCCCCCAGTTCCCCCCTCCAGAAACGTCGAGCAGATAAACAAATACATCAACGACTCCGTCGACGAACAGGTCAAGACCCTATTCCCCAAGAAGGACGTCATCTTGGCGAAGACCGACATCATCAGGAAGTACAGGCCAGCCCGTGAAGGCGAGAGGATAGAATTCCAGCTCAATCATTCGAACGACAAGATCCAGGGGGTGTTCCGTGGAAGAGAGGGCCTCTCGATAAAGATAGACGACAGGAAGATCAAGATCATTGACGTCCTCGAGGAGCACAGATATCTCTTCGACCAGCCGCTGGCCGAAAAGATGGCCAGGGACAAATGCGGCGAACTCGACGGGGAATGGCAGGCCAAGGTGGACGAATTCAGGGCCAAGACCGAGAAGGACCTGGTCGAGAAGGTCTTTCTGGCGGAAGGCTACGTGAAGATATCGCAGGGCCTGTGGAGGCATCAGAGCGACTTGGTCGAGGAATACGTCGAGAAGCGCAGAAAGGAATTCTCCGCCGAACGGCTCAAGGCCGAGGATGACATATTCGCCAGGCACAAGGTCTTCGGACTTTTCGGCATCTCCCGCGAAAAACTCGGGAAGGGTGATGGCAAATGACCGGAGACCCGAAAAACAGCGTTGAAGTCGTCTCGGTGGACAAGCTCTCCATATCCTTCACCGTAGATGGGAAAAAACTGCAGGCCGTCGAGGACCTCTCCTTCTCCATCGCAAAGGGAGAGATACTTGCCCTGGTCGGGGAGAGCGGTTGCGGCAAGACCGTCAGTTGCCTATCCCTGGCGAGGCTCCTGCCGGAGCCGCCGGCAAGCTACGACTCAGGCTCCATACGCTTCCGCGCCAGTGACGGCTCGCCGGGCGGGAACGTCCTCGAAATGCCTCCATCCCGCATCCGCGAAATCCGCAGACGCAAGCTTGCATACATATTCCAGGAGCCTTCCGTCTCGCTCAATCCCGTCTTCACGATCTACGACCAGATAGCCGAGGTCATCCAACTCAGGGATGCCAAGGAGGGAGATACGGAGGAGGAAGTCGCATCGCTCCTGGCCCAGGTCGGCATTCCCGACCCCGCCTCCAAGATGGAATGCCACCCCCATGAACTCAGTGGAGGCATGCAGCAGAGGGCGATGATAGCGATGGCCCTGGCTGGAAGACCCGACCTGCTCGTGGCCGACGAGCCGACCACCGCCCTCGACGTGACAATCCAAGCCCAGATCCTGGACCTCATATCGAAGATACGCCGCGAAAGCTCGATGTCGGTCCTCATCGTCACGCACAATCTCGGGATAGTGTCCGACATGGCCGACTCGGTCATTGTCATGTATGCCGGGCATGTCGTCGAAAAGGGGCCCGCGTCGGAGCTGATATCCTCGCCGATCCATCCATACACCCGGGCGCTCCTCGAGGCCGTGCCCAGATTCGGCTGCGAAATGCAGAAGCTTTCGACCATTCCAGGCAACGTGCCAAGCCCGTCGAACTACCCCCGAGGGTGCAGGTTTTTCGGAAGATGCCCTCTAGCCGAATCCCTCGGGGAGGCCGAAAGGGCGAAATGCGCCAGCTCCAAGCCGCAACTGGTCGGAGAAAATGGAAGGTTCTCAAGATGCCACTTCTCAAGATAGAAAATCTACGCACCGAATATCCCGTCGGCAAAGGCTGGTTCGGCCCCGCCGCGAAACTTGTCGCCGTCAAGGATGTCTCGTTTGAAATTGAGAGCGGCGAGACCGTCGGCCTCGTCGGAGAGAGCGGATGCGGGAAGAGCTCTTTGGCCAGAACCATCGTCCGCCTCGAGAAGGCCCGTTCGGGCAGGATCATTTTCGATGGACGTGACGTCCTGGGCCTGTCGGGAGAGGATCTGAGACGAGCGCGTAGCTCCTTCCAAATGATATTCCAGGATCCTTATTCCTCACTCAATCCGCGGATGAAGATCGGCGACGCCCTCGACGAAGTCCTGAGAATACACAGCAGGATGAATCCCGCCGGGAGAATGTCCAGGATATCAAGCCTCCTCGCCATGGTGGGGCTCGATCCATCCCAGGCAGGACGATATCCACACCAGTTCAGCGGCGGACAGCGACAGCGCATATGCATCGCGAGGGCTCTGGCCGTCGAGCCAAAAATGATTGTCGCCGACGAGCCGGTCTCCGCCCTCGACGTCAGCGTCCAGGCCCAGATCATCAATCTTCTCCAGGAAATACAGGGGAAGACGGGAATATCATATCTATTCATAGCCCACGACCTCGCAGTGGTCGAACACATCAGCAGAAGGATACTTGTCATGTATCTCGGAAAAATAGTGGAGAGCGGGTTCTCCCGCGAGATAATAGCGAACCCGGCACACCCCTACACCGCGGCCCTGATCTCGGCCGTGCCTGTCCCCGATCCGGCCAGGAAGAGAAGCAGGATAATCCTGCCAGGAGACGTCCCGTCGCCTCTCTCCCCGCCACCGGGATGCCCATTCCACCCGAGATGCCCACATGCGATAGAGCGATGCAGGAGCGAGGTCCCGGGACTCATGCCCTCCTCGAAGGGATCCTCGCGCGTTTCCGCATGCTTCCTCAGGGACGATTTCGACGCGAAAAGGGAGGGCGCGAAATGATCAGAAGCCTCAGGGAGCAATACAGCTTCGAAAACCAGAATCTGGCGCCCTACGCGGTCAGAAACACCGGACGCTCCGACCGCAGACACCCGGAGGAACCACATCCCTTCAGGACCGACTTCCAACGCGACAGGGACAGGATACTGCACAGCAGGTCCTTCCGTCGTCTGGAGTACAAGTCGCAGGTCTTCCTGAACGGCACAGGCGACCACCTCCGCACACGCCTGACGCACACTATCGAGGTTGCAGCCATCGCCAGGACCATCGCGCGCACATTCATGCTCAACGAAGACCTCACCGAGACCATAGCCCTTGCGCACGACCTGGGCCACACCCCATTCGGCCATCCCGGTGAGCACGTCATGAACCAGATCATGGCCGAGGACGGCGGATTCGACCATAACGAGCAGTCCCTGCGCATGGTGGACATCCTCGAGAGGAAATACCCCGAATACGAGGGTTTGAACCTCACATGGGAGGTCAGGGCGGGTCTGGTCAAGAGAAGAGACCCCGCCAAGGCGCTCCTCGACGGGGAGAAGCTATCCCCCCAGCCTTCCCTCGAATCGCAGGTCGCCGACATCTCCGACGACATCACCTACTACGGGCACGACGTGGACGACGGCCTGGACTCGGGGCTTCTCTCCGAGAAGATGCTCGACAGCCTGGACATATGGAACCTGGCCGCGGAGAGGGCGGCGAAAAACGGCCTCAGGAAGGGCGAGAAGTTCAGGGCATACGCCGTCAGATGCCTCATAGACATGATGGTCAAGAACGTCGACGAGCGTTCGGAGGCCAATATCGGGGAGATGAAAAACTAAAAGCCCCTACACGCGCAAAAGGCGGAAACGCGCACGATCTCGTTCGACGACCATTTCGCGCGCATGACCTCCGAATTGAGGAAGTTCCTCTACGACAACCTCTACCACCACGACGAGGTCGCCCAGGTGAACACCGACGCGGCGGCGAAGATACGCGACCTCTTCGAGGTCTACTGCAAGGCACCCAGGAAGATGGGCTCCTTCGCAAACAGCAGGATAGAGAAGGACGGACTCAGAAGAGCCGTCGCGGACTACATCGCCGGAATGACCGACCGCTTCGCCATACTAGAGCACAAGAAGTTCTGCGGCTAGCCCCGCAACGGGGCATACCTATCAGGCTAAGGCAAGGTTGAATTCATTTGAACCCCCAATATCCAGCACTCAATCTCCAATCCGCCGTGGCGGAAAGGACAAAAATGAACTTGGACATTGGATATTCAGGAAAAAAATCTTAACTTGATAGCAATGCGCAACGGGGTTCCTGTTCAATCGCCTGTCAGTCTCCTGCACGCGCTTCTGGCCTGTTCCGCTCCGTCCATCCCGATGCATTCGTCAAGAAGACGCCGCGCGGCGTCGGCGGAGAAGCCTCTTATCAACCTCTTCGTGCGGGCCACGGCTCTGCTGTTGAGGCTGAGCTCCGACACCCCCGCGCCGAGCAGAAGCGGCACGGCGAGCGGATCGGACGCCATCTCTCCGCACACGCAGAGCTTCCTGCCGGCCTTCGAGAAAGCATCGCCGATCTGCCTGAGCAGCCCCAGGAAGGACGGATCATGGAAGGAGAGATGCGGGAAGACCTTCTCGTTGCTGCGGTCGCTCGCATAGAAGAACTGCATGAGGTCGTTGGTGCCTATGCTGCCGAAGTCTATCTCGGGCAGTAGCCTGTCAAGCGAAAAAGCTATCGAGGGTATCTCTATCATGACTCCCATCTCGGGGGCGGGGTTGTGCTCGACACCCTTCGCGGAGAGCGACTCGGAGACCTCCGCCACGAGCGATTTCACCTTTCTGACCTGCCCGATCGATGAAACCATCGGGATGAGTATCCTCGCTCTCGACGAGACGGATGCCCTCAGCATCGCCGAGATCTGCGCCCGGAATATCTCCTCGTTCCCGTCCAGCAGGCGTACGCCCCTCACCCCCATCGAGGGATTCTCCTCCTCGGTGAAATTCAAATAGGGCAGGGGTTTGTCCGAACCGGCATCGAGTATCCTGAAAGTCACTGGCAGCCTGCCGCACGCCTCGCATATCCGGGAATATATCTTCAACTGGCTGTCCTCCGAAGGAGGATAGTCCCTTATCATGTATATGAATTCACTGCGGTAGAGACCAACACCGTCGGCTCCGGACAGCTTCAGCAGCGGCAGCTCGCTCAATAGCGAAAGATTGGCCATCACCGAAACGCGAACCCCGTCCCGCGTGAGGGCCTCGGCGGCATCCGACTCCATCCCGGACTCGGTCCTCGCCCTGATCACCTCCCGGAACCTCTCCTCCGTCTCCCTATCGGGATTGATGTATATGTTCCCTGCGTGGCAGTCGAGTATGATGTTGTCCCCCTCCCTTATGCGGGAGAGATTGGCAACCCCCATCATCGCCGGAATGTCCAACGCCCTCGCCAGAATCGCAAAATGCGCCGTGACCCCGCCCCGCTCGCAGATGTATCCAGACACGTTCGAAGCCGGCATCCTGAGTATGTCCGACGGGAGAAGCTCCCGCGCCGCCATGATGCATTTGCAACCCTCGGGCAGACTCTTGCCGGCCTCCTGCGAAACCCCTTTCG
>CAZGJP010000168.1:0-6112 GCA_964526605.1 uncultured Lentisphaera sp. | reverse complement strand
CCGTCTGAAAATCCCATTTCCTTTTTGTATTATGTGGACGCAGAACGTCTTGGATTTCTGCTCCCAAAGAAAATCTCCGCCGCTGCGGAAAACTCCCAGATACGATATGAAAACGCCCCATCCAAGCCTGTCTTGCGTTCCCGGCGGAACAGGATAACCATGTTGTTCAAACGTGTTCATAGCATCGCCTCCCGCAACATATTTGCCATAAATGCAACATTAACGATATTTACTTTGCATGAAATAAATATATATTGCTTGAAGAAAACAACAAATATTATAGGGAAAAACATGAAAAACATCATTCCGATAGACGGGATTCCGGATTGGGAGGCAAGAATCAGAAGACAGGACGCCTTTTGGAAACGCGAAATAATGGACCGCCCCGTGGTCAACATCAGTTTTCCGGCGAAAAAGAGATTTGACGGGAGATTAGCGGACAAAGCTTATTCCAGCCACAGGGAGCGCTGGATGGACGCCGAAAGAATTGCCGATTCGGCGCTGTGGAACGCCGAGAACACGGTTTTCATGGGGGATTCGCTTCCCTTTGCCTTCCCCAACCTTGGACCGGAGATTTTCAGCGCATTTTTCGGCATGGAGATGGAATACTCCGAAAACACCAGCTGGGGCATACCGAATCTCCACGATTGGAACAAAGCGCCGAAACTCGAATTCTCGATGGACAATTTCTACTGGAAAAAGATAAACGAAATCACGGACATCCTGATCGCGAAAGGCAAGGGGAAATTCTACACCGGCTACACCGACATCCATCCGGGCGGAGACGCCATCGCCGCCTTCAGAGACCCTCTGAATCTCAACCTCGACATGATTGACTTCCCGGAAGAAGTGAAAAAACTCAGACGCAAAGTTGACGACGCCTTCGAGACGGTGTTCAAATTCTTCATGCACAAGCTCCAAGATGAAGGACAGGCCATATGCTCCTGGCCTGGCATAGTGTCCTCCAAGCGCTGGCATGTCCCCTCGAACGACTTCTCGTGCATGGTCTCGAAGCAGATGTTTGACGATGTTTTTCTTCCGGGGATAGCCAGGGAATGCAGGATCGCCGAGGCAAGCATCTATCATCTTGACGGGCCACAGGCGCTCACGCATCTGGATTCTCTGCTCGAAATCAGGGAACTCGACGCCATACAATGGGTATATGGAGCAGGCAAAGGACGGGCAAGCGACTGGATTCATGTCTATAAAAAATGCCAAGCCGCCGGCAAAGGACTTCAGATAGGAATCGAACCGGACGAACTCGGCACGATCATGCGGGAACTGCGCCCGGAAGGCGTCTGGCTTAGAGTCACTGGAATCGGCGACGAGCAAAGCGCCTCGGAGATCATAAAAAGAGTCTCGGCGTGGAACTAGTGTCCTGTGTCGCAAATACGTTGAATAAAATTAAGCCTCAAACCTTGTCTGCGGTTTCTCGGGGCAGTCTATTTCCTCGGCAACGGCGAACTTGTATATCTCCGGCCAGCTCGCGACAAGTTCCGGAGGCGCAGGCGGTGGCCAGCCAATCAGGGCATCAGCCGCGGCGTAGCTGACGCCGCTGTCGCCGTCGGCCAGCTTCTTGACCAATTCCACAATCGCATTCGGATCGCCGATTTTTCCAAGTGCCTCCACGGCAGCCCTGCGTACCTGCGGAACTCCATCCCCGAGCGTTTTCACAAGAGGCTCGACTGCCATCTTAAGCCCAAGATCACCCAGCGCCTCCGCGGCACAGCGGCGGACAAAGCCATCTCTGTCCTCAAGTCCAGCGATTGGAGCTTCGACAGAGTCGGCATCACCGGATTCACGCAGGCGCTTGAAATCATCGTCGTCTCCCTTGATCAGCCTCAGCCACTTCCTCTCCCCTAGTTCTGCAAGCGAAGATGCGGCGGCGAGACGGTCTTCTCCCCAGATGCAGCCGAGCATTCTGACGAGAGGCCCGGCAGCCTGCCTGTCCTTAAGTCTGCCCAAAGCGCGTATTGCGGCTTCCCGGACCGCCGTGGAACTGTCCGACAATGCCTTGATGATATGGGGGACCGCCTGCCTGTCGCCGGAATCGCCAAGAGCCTCGATTGCTGAGCGCCTGACATCTTCGTCCTCATTGCTGATATTTTCCAGGAGTGGGCCGACAGCCCCGGTGTTTCCGATGGCAGCCAGGACCTTGGCGACGGCATTTATGGTCTCAGGGCCAGGAGGAGGTCCGTAGCCGGAATCCTCCATCGCCGCTTTCAAGTGTCCTGCAGCACGCTTCCCCATTCCGGTCAGAGTCCTTCCGGCAGCCTTTCGGACATTTCCATCGGAGTCATTGAGCGCTATTATCAGCGGTTCAAAAACATCGGGGTGATCAATCCTGCCAAGGATCTCGATTATCGCGCGGCGGACTTCTGAAGGCGTATCCCTGGGATCCCTGAAAGTCCAGAGAAGGGCGGCGACAGCCGAAGCCCCGCCGACGGCTCCGAGGGCCTCGGCCGCGCGAATCCTGCTTTCCGCATCGGCGTAAAAATCCTCGAGACCCTTCGAATGGTACCAGACCTTAAGGAACCTCAGCACTATGACATCTCCCCGCGTCGAATGATTTTGCTGGATAAGTACAGATCCTCCGATTCGAGCGGCATGCTTGATCGGCGCGTTTTATGGAGGAGATATTCCCCTCTTGCTAATAGCATTGCAGGCTGACTGATAGGAATTAACTGATAGGAATTTCGATTTTCATCACAGGCGAAATATAGAGCATGGGCGGTGAAAAATCAAGTCCTGAGGCGCAGATTCGGGATGTTTTCCAGCCCCGAGGACGGACGCCGGGGCTGGAAAAGCGGATTCCCGTCGGTCAAAGGGGAAATCTCTCCGGAATACTCCGGAAAAGAATTTTTCTCCCCGCGCCTCCGAGGTCATCATGCAGCGGAACGCGGCGATGCGGGGATTTATTGCAGGGCGGAAATCTTTGGTTGCAAGTGCCTCATAATTTGAGACTGGTGATATCTGTTCAATTCACCAAGTTCTGCGGTTTGCCGTCGAGGAATGCGCGGATGTTCTTGGAGTTCATTTGAGATCAAACGGACCGGATTTCCGCCACCGTTCAGCACCATATTTCCTTCAACTTGTCAATCATATGTTCTTCGCCACTATCAATGACGCCGTCGGCAACATGTATTCTCGCCAGACACCCTAAAATCTTCAATTTCATGTTTCTATCCAGTGTCACGTTCAGAATATCCAGAATGTCTTCAAGAAAACTATCCCATCCCTTCTCTTCAATGGATTTGTTAACCAAGTCCATGTTCGCTTTGATGAAAATCTGCGTATTCTGGTCTTCCATGGGAATTCCCAGTTCCTTAAGTATATCAAGAAAGACATGCATTTCCATTTTGTCGTAGCTCCCGTCGGCAATCACTGCGGCAAGAAGAAGCTGGATTACGCAGGAAATCTTTGTGATGTTCACATCTTCTTCGGGGAAAGTATCGATCGCGGAGTTTGACACTTGGCTCACTTGGGACTGTTTCGTCTGCTGAAAGTTCTTGAGAGGCACCAAATTCTCCTGCATGTCAAGAAGCTGGGCGGCATATATGCTTGGGACAGCGAAGTTCAAGGCATTGCCCTTTGCAAAAGCAAATGAAACTATCCCAACGACATTTCCGGACAAATCCACTATGGGGCCTCCGCTGCTTCCGTGGCTTATTGAGGCGTCTATCTGGAGCAGGTAGTCGTCGACATCGATCGAGTTGATCCCTATTCTTGCAAAGTCAGCCCCGGTCCTGACAGAGCTTATAATTCCTCTGCTTATGGTATTTGTTAGGCCTTGCGGATTCCCGTAGACGTAAATGTCAGAGCCAGCCACTGGGAGAGACTCATCCATGGCCAAGGGGCAAAGAGCCTGCTTACCGACTCTCAATTGGGCGATCGCAAGATCCCTCTTCTTGTCATATGCCACGATACCCATGACCGGAAATTTGCCGAAGTCCCTGAACGTCGCCCTTGCCCTAGGACCTCCGGCAATGACATGATAATTTGTTATTACAAGGTCTTCTGAAACAGGCCAACATGATCCGGTACTCAACAGTTCGCCGTCGTCGTCAAACGATTCCCAGTATCCGACCCACTTGTTCACCGTATGTGCATGCATCGCATTTCTCCATTCGGCATGAGTTGGGAAGAAGCGTTAAAGCTGACCCATGGGAATTAACATAGACATGGAACTTTTATTCTTACGAAAGATAGCCTATCGAGGTGCTAAAGCAAGGCGGATAGGTTAAAATTACCAGAAAATTCCCCTAAGGTTTTGCCTCCTCTGGTAAGACGGTATGAAATTTGGCGAGAGGCTTACGGGTGTGTTTGAATTGCTGGAACAGTCTTGAAATAATGCAGGCCCCCTCTCTGCCAGCGAATCGCCAGTATCTTTAGAGGATCTCGTAAATGACGGAGTTCAGTCAATATCTATCAATTCACCAAGTTCTGCGGTTTGCCGTCGAGGAATGCGCGGATGTTTCCGGCGGTCGTCTTCATCAGGCGCTGACGAGCCTCGAGGGCTGCCCAGGCGATGTGCGGGGTGATGGTGATGTTCTTCGCCTTGAGAAGGGGGTTGTCCGGTCTTGGCGGCTCGGCTGAAAGCACATCGCAGGCGGCTCCGGCAATAGTCCCCGAATTCAATGCGTTGGCGAGATCATTCTCGTTCACGAGCGGACCCCGCGCCGTATTGACCAGGAATGCGCTCTTCTTCATCTTCGAGAGCAGTTTTGCGTTCACCATGCCCTTGTTCGAGTCTGTCAGAGGGCAGTGCAACGAGACAAAATCCGACTCCGCGAAAAGCGTCTCAACTTCCCTCCACTCGAAGGGGAACAGGCATTCGCCTCCCTTGGAACTATCGAACGCAAGTATCTTCATCTTGAAGGCATGGGCAAGTTCGCCGACTACGTGCCGGACAACCGCTTCAAGGACTACGAGGGCTTCGGCGGCAAGCGCGTTCCCCTGTTCGACGAGATCCAGTTCGTGCCGGTGCCGGAGGCCGCGGCGCGCATCGCGCGCGCCAGAAGGTGGGGCTGACGGCTCTCTTCTTCCGTGCAGAGCAGTACGGCGGACCCGAAGAAAAGGGGCATCAGGGCATCCGAAACGAACATATCGAAGGAGATGGAGGCTGTGGTGGCCACCACCGAATCCTCCCCGTACAGTTTTTCCTTCAGGATCATCGCATACAGGTTGTACACGCCGCGCACCGTAAGCATCACGCCCTTGGGCCGGCCGGTGGAACCCGACGTATAGATCACATAAGCCAGGTCGTCCGGGCTGCTGTCGGCGGGTGGCCGCATATTCCGCCCATCCTCTTCAGCTTCACCGATACGGACCGTTTCTCCGGCAAACGCCTGCCTGGCCGGATCGTCGGTTACAAGAACGCGCGACCCGCTGTCCTTCAGCATAAACTCGATCCGCTCCCGCGGATAAAAGGGGTCCACGGGCAGAAACGCCGCGCCCGCCTTCAGGATGCCTAAGATCGCGCACATCAGATCGAGCGAACGGTCGGCGCACACCGCCACGATATCGTTCCGGCCTATGCCCAGTTCCGTCAGCCTCTTCGCGTACGCACAAGCCCTCCGGTCGGACTGCTCATATGTCATCTCCAGCCCGCCGCATATCAGCGCGGTCTTGCCTGGATTCATGCCGGCAGCCCGCTCAAACAGCCGGACCACCGGGCCTGTCTCCTCCCTGGGCGTCGCATTGTCGTTAAAATCGTACAGTATCTTCTTTCTTTCCGTCTGGGATAAAAGGCAGATGTTCCGTATCTTTATATCCGGGTCGCGCAGCACCGCTTCGATCAGGTTCCTGAAATGGTGCGCCATGGATTGCACGGTCTCTTTTTTAAACAATCCGGAAGCATACTCGAACTCGCAGGCGAGGGTTGTGCTTTTATCGAACACTTCCAGCGTGATGTCGAATTTGGATACGGGCAGGTTCACCTTCACCACCCGGGTCTTCAGATCCTTCAATTCGATGGACGAAACGTCAAACGTATTGTAGTTGAGCACGGTGCCGAAAACGGGGTTCCGGCCGGGGTCCCGTTCCAGTTTCAGATCGTTCACGATGGATTCGAAAGGGTATGTCTGGTTCCGGAAGGCCGCGATGCAGCCCG
>CAZGJP010000167.1:5150-6124 GCA_964526605.1 uncultured Lentisphaera sp. | reverse complement strand
TATTGATATAGCTTAAAAAAGGAGTTCGACATGAGAAAGGAAAATCTTCTTCCGATGCTTCTTGGAGCCATTCTCCTGTGTTCCGGTGCGCTTTGCGCGGAAACTTCGGTCTCCGAAGGGGATGGCAGGGACGGTTTGAAGGAGCAGCAGAAGCCCGGGGCCGGCCTCGATAGCAGGCCACTCCTGAAGAAATTCATGGGCAAGATGTCGCAGGAGGAGATTGAAAAGCTCAAGTCCATGCACGACGAAAATCCAGACGCATTCAGGGCCGAGATGATGAACAGGATGAAGGAGCGCAAGGATGAATTCGAGTCGAAGAACTCGAAGAGCATGGATCTGTCCAAGAAATACCACTCGACCGACGACGAGACGGAGAAGGCCAGGATCAAGGAGGAACTATCCAGCGTGGTCGCATCCGAATTCGACGAGAAGATGAAGAAGAACCGGGAACGATTCGAGAAGGCCGAGAAGCAGATGCAGGAGTTCAAGAGGAAAATCGAGGAGCGCGAGAAGAACCGCGACCAGATCATCCAGGACAGGATGGATGAACTCCTCAAAGACCCCGACCTGAAATGGTGATGGATGGACAGGGAGCAGGGCAGCGCCCTTTGCTCCGCCAGTTCCTCGCGAAAAACTCATTACACGCAACACGGAGACTAGAATGCCAAGATCCTCTTTCATCGCCCTCCTGCTCTTCTTTTCAGTTTTTGCCAATGGCCCGTTCATTTTGTCCCAGGACGAGGAGGCGGCACGGGGCGCCGGGCAGAAGGCTCCGTCGGTAAGCCCCCAGATCCAGAAGAAGTTCGATGCGTTTGACGGGGAGGACAAGAAGAATCCGCCAGAAAAAGGGGGCGTGCTGCTGGTCGGAAGCTCAAGCCTGGAAATATGGGGCAAGAAGACGGCGGCAAGGGATCTGGCTCCCTTCAAGGTCATGAGCAGGGCGATTGGCGGGACCAGGACCGATTTCCAGGTCG
>CAZGJP010000167.1:0-5140 GCA_964526605.1 uncultured Lentisphaera sp. | reverse complement strand
ACCGGCAGATACCAGCCCGATATCATCGTCTACTATTCCGGGGACAATGACATCGGCAAGGATCCGGAGGCGAAACCGGAACCGGTGGCGGAGAACTTCGGGAAATACTCCGAAATGGTAAAGGAGCGTCTGCCCGGGACGAAGATAGTCTACATCACGATAAAGCCCAGTGTCCAGCGATGGGCGGCCTGGCCTGCCATGGACAAGGCCAACAAGCTTGTGAAGGAGATCTGCGACAAGGAGCCTGGAAGGCTCTTTTTCCTCGACATAGGCTCTACGACCCTTGATTCCGGTGGCAGGCCCGATCCGGCGATGTTCGCAAAGGACGGGCTCCACGTCAACGAGCAGTGCTACGCCAAATGGGGCGCGCTTCTAAAGCCGGTTCTGGAGGAGATAGGCAAGGCGAAGGGCGCGCAATCCATGTGAGATTCGGGATTGTGATGTTCCTCGTTCCAGTCCGTTTACCTTGCCGAGGATCAGATGGCCGGGCCGAAAAAGGCCACTATCATAGTGAGCGGGATTATCGAGAGCAGGGTGCTGATCACTATCGTGCTTCCCGCAAGGGCCTCGTCTCCGCCAAGCTGCTGCACCATCACGTAGGATGACGAGGCGGCCGGACAGGCCAGAAGGATGAGGGCTATCATTGTTTCGGTGCCGTTCATCCCCAGGAAGGCGGCCGCGATCCAGCCGAGGGCCGGCAGGGCGAATATGTTCACCACTGAAGCGGCTGCCGCGGCGACTATGTTTCCTCTTATCTTGTCGAAGGTCAGCGAAGAACCGATGCTTATCAGTGCGAGGGGGAGGGCCATGCTGCCGAGGGCGTCGCAGCTGCGCTCGATCATTTTTGGCAGGGGCACCGCGAAATAGCTCAGAGGCAGCGCCACCACGCATCCTATCACTATCGGATTGCTCACCGATTTCCAGACAAGTCCGGAGATGCCTCCTCCTCTACCGCCATCCTTCCGGGCCAATATCGCGATGGAGAGGACGTTGGTGTAGGGAACCAGAGGAGCCAGGGAAAGAGTTGCCAGCTGCCCGATGGACTGTTCTCCCCTGCCGGCGAATGCGTATAGGATGACGGGAAGGCCGACATACGCCATGTTGCATCTGAAACATGATTGGACGAAGGTTCCGACGGACTGCCGCGGAAGCCTCAATACGCGGGCGAGGATGTATCCAAGAGGAATGGCGGCGGTCATGCCGAAAGCCATGGTTGCCAGAATCTTTCCTGCATCCCCTATCGCGAAATTCGCAAGCGCTATCTTGTGGAACAGCAGGACCGGCAATCCCACGTAGAAGGTCAGCTTGTTGACTCCGTTGAAGAATTCCTCCGGGAGGAACTTTATCCTCCTCATGATGGAGCCGAGCGCCACGAGGATGAATATCGGAGCCAGAGTGTCAACTACATGCATTTTTTCTTTCAATTGGAGCGGGTGAAGGGAATCGAACCCTCCTAGCCAGCTTGGGAAGCTGGAGCATTACCACTATGCTACACCCGCAGAAGAAATCCGAAAAGTCAATATAGCCCGCTCCTCGCCGTTTTCAAGACTGGATTTTTCCAGTTGAGCCACTATCTTTCACCAGATTGTAGATGGAGACATGGGCATGGATGGACGTAGTGAGGCGGTTGTCAAGTCGGTGGGATTGACCAAGGTGTTCCGGGATTTCTGGGGCAGGCCCAAGGCCAAGGCGGTGAACGACCTGGACTTCGAGGTGGGGGATGGAGAGGTGTTCGGGCTTCTCGGCCCGAACGGCTCCGGCAAGTCCACCACCATAAAGATGCTTCTCGGGCTCCTCTATCCGAGCAACGGCAAGATATCCGTATACGGATGTCCCCCTGACGATGTCCGGACGAAGAGGCGGATAGGCTATCTTCCCGAGGAGTCCTATCTCTACAAGTATCTGACGGCGGAGGAGACGCTGGACTTCTTCGGCGCGCTGTTCAATCTGTCTTCCGCCGAGAGGCGCAGCCGCTCCATCCAGCTTCTCGACATGGTTGGGCTCTCGCACGCAGCCAAGAGGCAGGTGGGGGAATTCTCCAAGGGAATGCAGAGGAGGATAGGGCTTGCGCAGGCCATGATAAACGATCCGGATCTGCTTATACTCGACGAACCCACATCTGGTCTCGACCCGCTCGGATGCCGCGAGATAAAAGACCTCATCCTGTTCCTGAAGAAAAGAGGGAAGACGGTGATAATCAGCAGCCACCTGCTGTCCGACGTGGAGGACGTCTGCGACAGGGTTGTCATTCTCTATGGAGGAAAGATCAGGGCGAGCGGAACTCTCGACGAGCTTCTGGTCGTCTCGGAGGAAAGCCGCCTCAAGGTGCCTGCGCTTGGCCCGCGGGAGACCGAGACCATGCTGCGCGTCCTGCGCGAGACCCTCAAGGGGGAGGAGTTCTCCATCGAGCACCCGAAACGCTCCCTCGAGGACTTCTTCCTGGAGGTGGTCCAGAAGGCGAAGAGCGAGAAGATCGAGACCTTCGGAGCCCACGGTGGTGGCACCATCGCCGAATATCTCAGCGGCCCAGATGAACGCGTTGAAAAGGAGAGGATGCTGGAGAAACTCGCCGAGGAGAAAGAACCGGAAGCGCCTGCCGCCAGAATAATGGAGCAGCCGGAAGCCGAGGAAAAATCCGACGGGATCCTTTCCGATCTTCTGGTTGGGGATCGTGCCGGGAGCCCCGAGATCGACGGAAAGGTGGCCGGAACGGACGGGGCCGCCAACAAGGATGATCTGGACAAAGCCGACGAGAAGCTGTCCAAACTGCTCGGCGGGAAATGAGATAACAGCCCATGAGAGCTTTCCTCGCAATAGCCAAGTTGACGTGCCGCGCGACCCTGCGCTCCTACGTGTTCCATTTCCTCTTTGCGATCCTGCTGGCGGTCATATTCATCCTGCCCAACGCGGTGGTGAGCGACGGGACTGCCCGCGGCCTCATATACGTCTCGCTCAAATACTGCCTGGGCGCGTCGGGGTTCATACTTTCGCTCTCGACTCTGTGGGTGAGCTGCTTCATCCTTTCCAACGACCTCGAGACCTACCAGATGCACATGCTGGCCGTGAAGCCGGTCTCCAGAGTGGTCATATGGCTGGGGAAGTTCGCCGGCGTCGTGTTTCTCCACGGCGCTCTGCTGCTGGTCGCATCCCTCGTGATCTACGGATTCACATCGTGGCAGTTCAGGCGCAGCGCATTCTCCGCCGAGGAAAAGGCGAGGATAGACAACGAGGTCTTCGTGGGGCGGCGAGTCTATCTGCCGGAGCAGCCGGATTTCGGGGAGGAGGTCCGAAAGGAGCTCGGAAAGCTGTCCGATGCAATAAAGGCTGGCGCGCCAGGAGCGCCGACCAGCATGAGCCTCGCCGAGAAGAGAAAATTCCTCAAGGAGACCCGGAAGCAGCTCGTGGCCAGATACGGTGAAATACCTTTCGGCCAGTTCAAGTCCTGGGACTACAAGGGGCTCGATCCGAAGCAGGATGTCCCTCTTTCCTTCAGATACAGGATATACGTGGGGAAGGTCTCGTCCAAGGACCAGCGCGAAACCCTCGGAATGTGGGGGGCATACGCGCCTGTCTACGAGAACGAGGAGGACCAGAAGAAGGGCCTGCCCCCGAAATACGAGCTCATATCGAAGACCAACTATCCCGAGAGCTTCATGTGCGGAGTCTTCTTCGAGGACAGGGTCTCGCCGGCAGTGATCAGGCCCGATGGCAGCGCCACGATGGCCTTCCAGAATTTCGACCCCGAGAAGTCGGCTCTATTCTTCCAGCCGGACGACGGACCGAAACTGCTGGAGCGCAGGAGCGGCTTCCTCGAGAACTACCTGAGGGGAGTCTTCATGGTCTTCCTCAGAATAGTCCTCCTCGCCGGACTCGGCGCGTCCGCGGGAGCTCTCTTCTCCATGCCAGTGGCGGTCTTCATCGTGGCATCCTACCTGCTCTTCGGAATGGCGGCGACCTTCGTCGTGGACATCGAGAGGGATTTTGGCAACGACGATGACGAGCTGGCCGCGTTCGAGTCGGCATTCGACACTGCCGCCAGAAAGGCCAGCCACGCCTTGCTCACTGTCGTAATACCGATGCAGAACTTCGAGGTGTCCGACACGGTGGCCGACGGAGAGCTGGTCGAGACTGGATTCATCGCGCGCTTTTTCGGCGAAATATTCCTGTTGCGCGGCCTGCCGCTCTTCGCCCTGGCCGCATACCTCTACAAAAGACGTGAAATAGGACTCGTGGTGAGGAAATGAACTTCGCAAAACTCAGAAAGACACTGCCGATAGCAATTCCAGCGCTCGCCCTCTTCGTCTTCACGTCCAACATTCTGCAGGTGAAGATGAACGAGATAAGAACCAAGGAGAAGCTGACCGACACGGGCATCGTCGAGAACGCCCCCCCCATAATAGCCTTCACCACGGTGGCCCTTGGCAGCTTCAGGGGGCTCCTGGCCGACCTGCTCTGGCTGAGGACGGTCCGCCTCCAGGACCGGGGGCAGTATTTCGAGATGGTCCAGCTCGCATCGTGGATAACCAAGCTCCAGCCCAGGTTCACCGGAGCGACAGCCTATCTGGCATGGAACATGGCATACAACATATCCGTCACATGCTCGTCCTTCGAGGACAGGTGGCGCTGGGTGAGGAAGGGCATAGAGCTCATACGCGACGAGGCGCTGTTCTACAACCCCGGCGACCCGGTCCTCTACAAGGAGCTCGGATGGATATACCAGCACAAGCTGGGCAACATAATGGATGACGCCAACATATACTACAAGAACCAGATGGCGCTTGAAATGATGAAGGCTTTCGGTGCGGAAATCCCCGACTGGGAAGCACTTTCGTCCGCAGCGGATCCAGCCAAGCTGCTCAAGGAGTCCACGGAAATCGCAGCGGCCGTCTCGGCGGCCGGGTTCTCCGGGCTGGACGCGATGGAGAAGGACTTCCGCACGAGAGGTGCGTTCGGGCTCTCCACAAGGGAGGCTTTCAAGAATCCCGACGACATGAATAGGCTCGACCTGGCACTGAGGAAGAAATGGCTGAAGGAGAAATACCGCCTCGACCCGGCCAAGATAGTCGGGCTCAACTCAAAATATGGCGCCCTAGATCGGAAGAGCACACGTCTGAACTCCAGTCACTACCGGCGCCGGATC
>CAZGJP010000166.1:0-6161 GCA_964526605.1 uncultured Lentisphaera sp. | reverse complement strand
CTCGCACCGCGCCTCTTCGCGTCTTCCAGCCTCTCCAAGGCATATAGGGCTCCTCCCTCCGAGACGACTATGCCGTTCCTCGCCACGTCGAAGGGGCGGCTGGCCTTGTCCGGATTTCCATTGGACGCGAGGGCGTTCTGGCTTTTGAAGCTGGCGAATATTCCGAACGTGTGTATGCTTTCCGACACTCCTCCGGCTATGGCGAGATCCACTTCGCCGAGCATGAGCTGCTGGGCGCCCTGTATGATTCCAAGATTGCCCGCCGCACAGGCGCCGCCTATGCAGTAGTGAGGGCCCGTTATGCCCATGTTGACGGTGACCTCTCCGGCGGGGTTGTTCGCGACCGTCCTGGGGTTGTGATAGTGGTTCCAGAACCTCACGTCGTAGTTGTAGTTGCCGATGTTTGCTATCTCGTTCTCCGTTTCGACGTTGCCATGCTCGGTTATCCCCACGTATATCCCCGTCCGGGAGCGGTTCCCGTCGCCGATCTGGATTTTCGCGTCGGCCACCGCCTCGCGGGCGCAATATATGGATATGGAACCCGCCCGGGTGCCGGCGCGGACTTCCTTCTTGTTCTGGTGTTTGAGAGGATTGAACGAGCAGACGCCGGCTATGACCTTGCCGATGTAGCGCAGCTCCGTATTCTGGAAGCGGACCTTCCCGTCGAGGAGATTCCCGCGAAATTCGCCGAGACTGTCCCCGTTGGGCGCCGTAAGCCCTACCCCCGTAATTACAATTCTCCGCCTGTCCATCGGATCGCCCACCTAAATCTGAAAACATTTTGAAGCGGCTGAAAACTAGCCCCTCAAGCCGGAAAAACAAGGTGGAATTTTTGTTTGCAGCTTTGAAAATGCATTTTGGGGGTCTAGAATAGGAAGGCTTTTTCCGTCCGCAGACCTGCGTAGACGGTGGAGCTTCCATGGGAACGCGCACTCCAAACTCACAAAAAAATCAAATAGAAGGAGAAGAAAATGCCTGGAAGAATGGTGACGATTGACGGCAACACAGCCGCCACGCACGTGGCCTACGCCCTGAGCGAGGTGGCCGCGATCTATCCGATAACTCCGTCCTCGAACATGGGCGAATACGCCGACGAGTGGGCGAGCAAGGGCAGGAAAAACATTTTCGGGCTGCCGGTCGATGTCGTCGAGATGCAGTCCGAGGCCGGGGCCGCCGGCGCAGTGCATGGCTCTCTCAGCGCTGGAGCGCTCACAACAACGTTCACCGCCTCGCAGGGGCTGCTCCTGATGATTCCGAATATGCACAAGATCGCCGGGGAGATGATTCCAACGGTCTTCCACGTGTCGGCCCGCTCCCTCGCATGCCAGTCGCTCTCCATCTTCGGCGACCATTCCGACGTGATGTCGGTGAGGAACACCGGTTTTGGCCTCATCGCGTCCGCATCGATCCAGGAGATAATGGATCTGGCGCTCGTTGCGCATCTCGCATCGCTAAAGTCGCAGATACCGTTCGTCCATTTCTTCGACGGATTCAGGACATCCCACGAGGTCCAGAAGGTGGAGGAAGTCTCCTACGACGACATCGCGAAGCTGGTCGAACCCGAATACATCGAGCGCTTCAGGAAGCGCGCGATGAGGCCGGAATCGCCCTTCCTCAAGGTCGGCGCGCAGAACCCGGACGTCTACTTCCAGGGCAGGGAGACGGTGAACAAGTTCTACGACGAATGCCCGAAGATAGTCAAGGAATACATGGACAAGGTCGCCGCGGTCACCGGCAGGAAATACAATCTCTTCGACTACGTTGGAGCGCCCGATGCGAAGAAGGTGGTGGTGGTGATGGGCTCCGCATGCACGACCGTGGAGGAGACCGTCAACTACCTCGTCTCGAAGGGGAAGAAGGTCGGCGCTGTCTTTGTCCGTCTCTATCGTCCGTTCTCGGTGGAGGACTTCAAGGCCGCCCTGCCGAAGTCGGTGAAGAAGATAGCCGTCCTCGACAGGACGAAGGAGCCTGGGGCGATCGGCGAGCCTCTCTACCTCGACGTGGTCTCCGCGCTGAAGGGCGAGAAGATCAAGATCGTCGGCGGACGATACGGGCTCTCCAGCAAGGAATTCACCCCCTCGATGGTCAACGCCGTCTACGAACATCTCGATGGCGCGGCGTTCCACGGCTTCACGGTGGGGATAAACGACGACGTCTCGAAGCTGTCGCTTCCGGTCGTCAAGAAGATCAGCACCGAGCCGGAGGACGTGGTCCGCTGCATGTTCTGGGGCCTTGGCTCCGACGGCACAGTCGGCGCGAACAAGAACTCCATCAAGATAATCGGCGACAACACGGACATGTTCGCGCAGGGATACTTCGTCTACGACTCGAAGAAGTCCTACGGGATCACCATATCGCACCTGCGTTTCGGGAAAAGCCCGATCAAGTCGTCGTATCTGGTGGATTCGCCCAGCTTCGTGGCCTGCCACAATCCGGCCTACATAGGCAGATACGACATGCTCGAGGGCATAAGCAAGGAGGGCGTCTTCCTGATTAATTCCGAATGGAAGAACGAGGAGGTCTTCAACCACCTCACCCGCGACATGCAGGAGACGATAAAGAAGAAGAAGATAAAGTTCTACAACATTGACGCGCTCAAGATATCCACCGAATGCGGGCTCGGGGCGAGGATAAACACCGTCATGATGACGGCGTTCTTCCTCATCTCCGGAGTCCTCGACAGGGAGAAGGCGACCCAGCTCATAAAGGACGCGATAAAGAAGACCTACGGGGCGAAGGGCGAGGACATCGTGAAGATGAACTGGCTCTGCGTGGACAAGACCTCCGAGGCCCTCCAGGAGATCAAGGTCCCCTCGAGAATAACAAAGTCCTTCGAGCCCCCGAAGCTCATCGCCGACGACGCCAGCACATATGCCAAGGCCATCGTCGAGCCCCTCATGCACCTGAAGGGAGACGATGTTCCGGTCTCTGCCATGTCCTTCGACGGCGTGATTCCGACTGGCACGGCGGCGCTCGAAAAGCGAGGCATAGCTCCGAGAGTCCCGAAATGGCTGCCCGACAACTGCATACAGTGCAACATGTGCGTGATGGCCTGCCCGCACGCGGTGGTCAGGGCGAAGCAGATCGCCCCGGAGGACACTGCGAAGGCGCCAGCATCCTTCAAGACTGTCAAGTCCAGGACGAAGAACGACAGGAATCTGGACTACAGGATACAGCTCTACGTTGACGACTGCACCGGATGCGGAGTCTGCATCGAGACCTGTCCGGCGAAGACCAAGGCGCTGGAATTCAGCACGCTGGAGCAGGAACGCGCGGAGGGACAGGTGGAGAACTACAAGTTCTTCGAGGCTCTGCCGGACAACGTCCTGGACGGAGCCCCGGAGGAAAGCGTGAAGGGCGCGATGTTCAAGAAGCCCCTCTTCGAGTTCTCAGGAGCTTGCGCGGGATGCGGTGAGACCCCCTATGTCAAGCTGGTCACGCAGATATGCGGCGAGAGAATGATAGTCGCAAACGCGACGGGATGCTCGTCCATCTACGGCGGGACCTTCCCGACCACTCCCTACTGCAAGGACAAGCGTGGCAGAGGCCCTGTGTGGGCCAACTCCCTTTTCGAGGACAACGCCGAATACGGATTCGGCATGAGACTGGCCGTTGACAACAACCGCAAGCAGCTCAAGTTCAATGTGGAGAAGCTCCTCTCCGCGGGCGGAGCCAATGCGGACGTCACCGCAGCCCTGAAGCGCTGCATTGGGCTCTGGGGTGCGAAGACGCAGGAGGCGATTGCCGCCCAGGACGCCGTCAAGCTGCTTCTGCCGAAGGCCGTCGCGGAGGCGAACGGCGACGCGAAGGCGGTCCTTGCGAAAATCGCGGAGCTGTCGGACTACTTCATCGACAAGAGCATATGGTGCTTCGGCGGAGACGGCTGGGCATACGACATCGGCTTCGGCGGCCTCGACCACGTCGTGGCGATGAGGAGGAACGTGAACATCCTCGTTCTCGACACCGAGGTCTATTCCAACACCGGTGGCCAGGCATCGAAGGCCACGCCAATCGGCGCCGTCGCGAAATTCGCGAACGCCGGCATGAGGCTCACGAAGAAGAATCTCGGGTTCATGTGCATGAGCTATGGATACGTATACGTGGCATCCGTCTCGATGGGGGCGAACAGGGCCCAGACCCTCAAGGCCTTCCAGGAGGCCGAGGCATACGATGGCCCGTCCGTGATACTCGCCTACGCTCCGTGCATAGCGCATGGCATAGACATGATGAAGAGCCAGACCGAGGAGAAGCGCGCGGTGGAGGCAGGCTACTGGCCGCTATACCGCTACAACCCGGCGCTGGCCGCCCAGGGGCAGCCGCCCTTCGTGTGGGAGACCAAGGAGGCGACGATGTCCTACCAGGAATTCATCAAGGGGGAAAGAAGATACACAACCCTCCTCAAGACCGCTCCGCAGGACGCGGAGAAGGTCTTCCAAGAGGCCGAGGTGGATGCGAAGCGCAGAATGGGCTTCTTCCAGAAACTTGGCGGAATCATGTGATGCCGGACACTTGATCGAAGACGGCGGGGCATGTCCCCGCCGTCTTTTTTTTCCGCAAATTTCCGCAGGACACAAAATAGATTCCGGGCCGAGCCCGTTCTATTGACATGAGCTGATTTCAAAACTCCGCATTCGGGGTAAATCCGTTGGAGTCCACAACTTTAGTTGTGTCTTATTATCAACAAGATACACAGCTGAAGCTGTGAACTCCAACTTTGAAATCAGCTCATTGAGGCAATTTTGAAATTGCCTCATAAAAGCGGGTGGATACATGATTTTTGCCAGACAGGATGCGGCGGATGGAGCGTTCGGGGTCAAGGTGGAGTCCGGGGATTTCGCCGAGACCGTGCGTTGCCGTTGCGGAGCGGAAGGAACAGAGGCCTTCGGAGATGAAGACTGCTGCATCGGTGGATTTTCGTTCGGCAGCGTCCAGTGCCGCAAAGAAGCATCGGATCGGAAAGCCCCTTCATTTTTCAGGCTCTGCGGCGACTTGCTGAATCCGCAACTGGAGGCGTGGCAGAAAGTCTCCATTTCCGGAGGTGATTTCAGACCTGTCAATTTCGCCGGACGCCGCGTGGGAGCGTTTCTGAAAAGCGACGGCATCGAGCAGATCCTGATATTCGGGCTCGTTCCGCAGAACGTCTCCGCATCCCCCGGAGAACAGGCGTCCGAGATATTCTCCACATTCAAATCCCTCCTCGGAGAAAACGGATTCGACTTCAAGGACACCGTCAGGACATGGTTCTACAACAGGGACATACTCGCGTGGTATCCGGAATTCAACAGCGTCCGGACCAAGTTCTTCACGGAAGACGGAGTCTTCAAGAGACTTGTCCCGGCCAGCACCGGGATAGGAGCGCACAACAGCGCCGGAGCCGCGATTTGCGCGGGACTGCATGCGGTCAGATCCAAGACAGGCTCCTCCGTCGCTCAGGCCGTGGAGTCCCCCCTCCAGAATTCCGCCATGAAATACAAGAGCTCTTTCAGCAGGGCTGTCGAGATCGCCTTCCCCGAACACCGCAAGCTCTACATATCGGGAACCGCCAGCATAGACAAGTCGGGGGAAAGCGTCCACATCGGAGACTGTCCGGCACAAGTGGCCGAGACGATGCGCGTGGTCGAGGCGCTGCTCCGCTCCAGAGGCATGGGCTGGGAGAATATCTCCCGCGCGATAGCCTATTTCAGAAGAGCCTCGGACATCCCGCTCTTCAAGAAATTCTGCGACGAGAAAAAACTCCCGGCGCTTCCCGCTATCGCCGTCAACGCGACCATCTGCAGGGACAATCTCCTCTTCGAACTCGAGGCCGACGCAATAGCGGACTAAACTCCACATTGATGCAGTGCCGTCAATCGCAATGCAGCCGCGGCTTGGCTCAGTAGTTCGTGTCTATGCTTGCTTTTCAGGAAATCAGGGAATATACTAGTCCAAACGTATTTGCGTCGTGTCACATTGGTCCGGAACCATCTTTTTCATCAAACTGGCGCATGAATAAAAACGTCTGCAGGTTCAAGGTCTTTTGTCGTCCCGTGTTTCCTCTTCTGGCGACGCTTCCGCTTTTTTTCTGCGGCATTGTCCGAGCGGAGGAGGATGCTGCGCAGCTTTTCAAGCTCGGCAATGCTTTCTTCTATGGTAGAAGCGGGAAGGAGAAGGACAGCCGCAAG